>JALYHG010000235.1 GCA_030776725.1 Actinomycetota bacterium | reverse complement strand
TCGACCAAGGCGACGTGCTTGGGGCTGGTCGTCGTGTACGTCCGCGAGGAGGTGAACGAGGACGAGTTCCTGCCGTCCGCACGTTCGATGGCGTTCGTCCGGTCGGCATGGGAGGCGGTCGGCGGGTTCCCCGAGGACCTGGACTACGCCGAGGACACGCTGTTCGACGACAGGCTCCTGGCCGCGGGGTACCGTCCCGTCTTCGCCGGGGAGGCGGTGGTGCGCTGGTCGCCCCCGAGTTCCTACCGCCAGCTCGCCCGGACGCTGTACCGCTGGGGCCACGGCGATGGCCTGGCTGGGCTGCGTGGCGCGACCTACCGGCGGCTGTTGGCCGTCTACGGGGCCACGGTCGCGGCTGTGGTGCTGGGCCTGGCCGTCGACCGGCGGGTCGCACCCGTGGCGGTCGCTCCACTCGGCGTGAGCGTGGCGCGAAGCACCCGTCACAAGTACCGCCACGCCGACGGCTGGTCGAGGTTCGTGCACATCCCCGTCGCGCACGTCACCGCCAACGTCGCGGCATTGGCCGGGTTCCTGCGTGGTCGCCGCAGCCGGCGCGAGCGACGGGACGGCACGCCATGACGGCTGACCGGCTCGTTTTCGCCACCACGGAGCTCGCGCCGTTCCTCCCGGGAGGGGCGGGCTCGGTCATCGCCGAACTCGGCCGACGTCTGGCTGACGGTGGTCAGCCGGTGACGGTCGTGGTCGTCCACGAGGGTGACATCGACGCCGATCGCTCCAGCGACATCGAGGTCGTCGTGGTCGCGCCGGACGGGGGCGCGGCGACGCCGTTCCTGGGACGCTCCGACGCTGCCGCCCGTGCGGTCGCCGAGCTGGTGAGCGGCGGCGGCGTCGCGCGGGTCGAGTTCGTCGACTTCGACGGCCTGGCGTTCACCGCACTGGCGCGCCGCGACACGCTCGGCCTCACGCGGGTGCCGCTCACCGTGCGACTTCACGGCCCGGTGGACCTGATGGCCGAGTCGATGGGGGCGGCGCACGAGGAGTGGGGCCACGTCCGCGTCATGGAACGCCACGTGTTCCGCATGGCCGACGCCGTGGTCGTCCCGTCCCCGCCGCTCGGGACGCTGGTGTCCGAGCGCTACGGCACCGAAGCCGAGCGGATCCTGGCCGGGGAGCCGCCGGTCGTGCCACCGCCGCCGGCGCCCCGCACGCCGGCCGCCTCTCCCGAGTTCGTCGCGCTCGGCCGCCTGGGGGAGGTCAAGGGGTCACACGACCTGGTCGACGCTGCCGTGAGCCTGCTCGAGGCCGGGTACGACCTGACGGTGCGCCTGCTGGGCGCGGACGGCTGGTCGGTCGCGGCGGGACGGCCGATGCGCGACTGGCTGCGCGAGCGAGTGCCCGACGCGCACCGCGACCGGATCCGCTTCGAGGATCCCGTCCCCCGCGACGAGCTCGCCCGGTCCCTGGCGACCGCCTGGGCGGTGGTGATCCCGAGCCGGTTCGAGAGCTTCTGCCTGGCCGCGCACGAGGCGCGAGCGCTCGGTCACGCGGTCGTGGTCCCCGAGCTGCCGGCGTTCCGGCCGTACTTCTCACCACGGACGGGGGCGTTGACCTACGACGGGTCCGTCGCCGGGTTGGCGGCAGCGCTGCGGCGCCTGTGCGACGACCGCCGGCTCGCCGGTCGGCTCGCCGCCGCCCCGACCCCCACATACGGCGATCCGCTGGCCGCCTACGCCCACCCGGTCACTGTGCGCCATCCCCGTTCACAAGCAGGGCTGGCCACGACCGCGCTGACGCAACTCGAGGACGCGATCCGCCAACGACCGCGATCGGGGTGGGCGGCCACCGTGGCGAAGGCGGTGCTGCGCCACCTGCCGGAACCGGCCGCACGGGCCGCGGTCCACGTCGTCCCCGCCGGGGTGAAGGAGCGGTTCCGGCGGTACGCCAGCTGGCCGGAGGAGCAGGCGCGCCGTGGCGAGGACACGCGCCGTCAACGCCTGCGCAGCGCCGTGCAGGCCGGCGCCTTCCCCGAGCTGGACGCGCCCGAGGTCAGCGTCGTGATCCCCTGCTTCAACCAGGGACACTTCCTCGACGACGCGATCCGCAGCGTCTTCGAACAGACCTTCACCTCGTTCGAGGTGATCGTCGTCGACGACGGCTCCACCGATCCCGACACGCACCGGCTGATCGACGCACTCGACTGGCCGCGCCTGCGGGTGATCCGCCAGGACAACCACGGCCTGCCGGCCGCCCGCAACGCCGGCATGGCGTCGGCTCGGGCGCGCCTGGTCGTCCCGCTCGACGCCGACGATCAGATCACGCCCGGGTTCGTCGAGACGCTCCGCGACGCGCTCCTGGCCGAACCGCAGGCCGCGTACGCCCACTGCTGGGCCCGGCTGTTCGGAGACCTCGACGCGGTCTACGCCAGCAGGCCGTTCAACCCCTACCAGCAGCTGCTGTCCAACGGCGTGGTGGGGTGCGTGCTGCTGCGGCGAGCCGCGTGGGAAGCGGTCGGCGCGTACGCCCAGGACATGCGCGAAGGCAACGAGGACTGGGATCTGTGGTTGCGGCTGCTGTCGGCTGGCTGGGACCAGGTCCAGGTCCGCGAGCCGCTGTTCCGGTACCGCAAGCACG
>JALYHG010000234.1 GCA_030776725.1 Actinomycetota bacterium | reverse complement strand
TGACCGTCCATGGCCTACTTCTTGCCCGTCGCCTTCTTGGTCGGCTTGGTCGTCGCCCGCTTCTCCTCGGTCTTCTCCAGGCGACGCTGGAATCGGTCCACGCGCCCACCGGTGTCCACCAGTTTCTGCTTCCCGGTGTAGAAGGGGTGGCAGGCTGCGCACAGCTCGACGCGGATCTGCTCCTTGGTGGCGCGGGTCTCGAAGGAGTTCCCGCACGAGCAGGTCACCTGGGCAGGGACGTAGTCGGGATGGATGCCGCTCTTCATCGCTCCTCCTCGCGTGTCGGGGGCCGGGTGGCGGGCCGGTGTCGGCCGCGGCAGTTCAGCCCAGGCTGGACTTGTGGATCAGTTGCAGGAACTGGTTGTTGCTCTTGGTCGCCCGGAGCTTGTCGATCAGCAGCTCCAACGAGGCCCCCCCGTCCATCGACGCGAGCACGCGCCGCAGCTTCCACACCGCCTCGAGCTCGTCGGGGGCGAGCAGCAGCTCCTCCTTCCGGGTCCCGGACGCCTCGATGTCGACCGCCGGGAAGATGCGCTTCTGCTCCAGGCCGCGCGACAGGCGCAGCTCCATGTTCCCGGTCCCCTTGAACTCCTCGAAGATGACCTCGTCCATCTTCGAGCCGGTCTCGACCAGAGCGGTCGCGATGATGGTCAGCGACCCGCCCTCCTCGATGTTGCGGGCCGCGCCGAAGAACCGCTTCGGCGGGTACAGCGCGGCGGAGTCGACCCCACCGGACAGGATCCGCCCTGACGCCGGCGCCGCCAGGTTGTAGGCCCGGGCGAGTCGGGTGATCGAATCGAGGAGGATCACCACGTCCTTCCCGCGCTCGACCAGCCGCTTGGCGCGCTCGATGGTCAGCTCGGCAACCGCGGTGTGGTCGTCGGCGGGGCGGTCGAACGTCGAGGAGACGACCTCGCCGGTTGTGGACCGCTCGAAGTCGGTGACCTCCTCGGGGCGCTCGTCGACGAGGAGCACCATCAGGTGCGTCTCCGGGTTGTTGGTCTCGATCGCCTGCGCCAGCTGCTTCAGGATGGTGGTCTTCCCCGCCTTCGGCGGCGAGACGATCAAGCCGCGCTGCCCCTTCCCGACCGGCGCGATCATGTCGACGATGCGCATCGCGACCGGGGAGCCGTCCTGCTTCTCGAGACGGAAGCGCTCGCGCGGGAAGTAGGGGGTCAGCTCCTTGAAGTCGCGCCGCCGCGGGATGTTGCGCTCGTCGAGCTCTTCGCTCTCGATCGTGGCGACCTTGACCAGCGCGGGGAACTTGTCTCCGCCCTTGGTCTGGCGGATCGGACCCGACACCAGGTCGCCACGCCGCAGGCCGTAGCGGCGGACCAGCGACTGGCTGACGTACACGTCCTTGGGACCGGCCAGGTACCCGGTCGTGCGCAGGAAGCCGTACCCCTCGGGCAGCAGGTCGAGGACACCCTCGCGCACCTCGAGCTCGGAGGTGTCCTCGGACTGTTGCTGGCCACCGTCGCCGCGCCCCTTGCGGTTGCGGTTGCGCTTGCTGCGCCGCCCGCCACCGCCGTCACGGTTGCGCTCGCGGGTCCGCTCACGCTCGGGAGCGTCATCGGGATCACGGTCGTCACGGTCGTCGCGGTCGTCGCGGTCGTCGTGGTCGTCGGCGGTGTCCTCGTCGGCCCGCTCCTCGTCGCGCGCGCCGCTGTCACCTCGCTCGGACGCGGTGTCGGCCGCGGCCCGGGCGGCCGACGCCCCGTTGCCGGACGGCTCGCCGTTGCCCGACGACATGATCAAGTCGATCAGTTCCGACTTCTTCAGCCGCTGGTAGCCGTGGAGCTCGAGGGTCGAGGCGATCTCCTTGAGCTCCGAGAGCGCCTTGCGCTCCAGGACAGTGCGATCCATCGTTGCTCGTTCCTGCTCGTCGGTTCGTTCGTCGTTCAGCTTCGGCCAGCACCGCCCAACGCGTCCTGGTAAGCGGCCCAGTCCGCCAGGAACCGCTCGAGTCCCGCGTCCGTCAGTGGATGAGTCACCAGCTTGACGAAGGTCGCGTACGGCATCGTCGCGATGTGGGCACCGACCCGGGCGGCCTCGACCACGTGCTGCGGCGACCGCAGAGACGCAGCCAGGACCTCGGTCCGGTAGCCCTGTACCCGGAAGACCTCGCAGATGTCGGCCAGGACACCGATCCCGCCGCTGGAGATGTCGTCCAGCCGGCCGAGGAACGGTGAGACGTACGTCGCACCTGCCTTGGCCGCCAGGATCGCCTGGGACGGCGAGAAGCACAACGTCACGTTGGTGGCGATCTCTTCCCGCGACAGCTGCTGGGTCGCGGCCAGCCCGTCGGGCGTCAACGGCACCTTCACCACGATGTTGTCCGCGAGCGCCGCGAGCTCACGTGCTTCGTTGAGCATCCCCGGCGTATCGGTGGCGACCACTTCCGCGGACACCGGCCCGTCGACCTCCGCACAGATGTCCTTGAGCAGTCCGAAGAAGTCCCTGCCCTCCTTGGCGGCCAGCGTCGGGTTGGTCGTCACCCCGTCGAGGACGCCCCATCGGTTGATCTCGGTGATCTCCGCGACGTTGGCGGTATCGAGGAACAGATGCATCGGGTCGGCGCTCCTTGCTCGCTTCACGATCGCTGGTGGACCGGATCCTCCTGCTGACGGCGGAGGTTTCGCCGACGCTGCTGCCGTCCGCCGTCGACCGGGAACCGGTGAACCTCGCGGGACGCCGCAACCGACTGGCTCGATGTCCGCAGCGGTCGGGAAGCTGGATCGGGGACGCAGCGACGCGACGAGCTGAGGACCCGTCCGGGAGCGGAGAGCGTCCGTGACGCAGCTTGACGCTCACCGGCATGGTACCACCGCCGCGGCGGGCGGGTGGTCGCCGGCACGCCGGGTGCAGGCGACGGTCGCCGCGCTCGCGGGTTCAGGCTGGTTCTCCTGCGCTGCACGCCGTCGCAACGACGCGCTCGATCAGGTGGGAAGGGGGAACCGCTGTCGAGGGTATGCAGCCGGCACCGGGCAAGCAAGGCGGTGATCGCGGTGACGCGGCGACCGCCGCCGGCCGTCAGGCGGACGCCGGCGTGGCGGTGAGCCCTGACAGGTCCCAACGCACCGGCCGGACCGAGAACCCGTGTCCGGTGCCGATCGCCTCGCAGCGGTGCAGTGTGTCGGCGTCGCGCAGCCCGATCGCGGCACAGACCGACGGTCCGGCCCCCGACAACCAGGCGTGGATCCCCCCCGCCCGCAGCTCGGCCACCACCGCCCCGCTGGCCTCCATCGCCGCCAGCCTGGCCGGCTCGTGGAGGCGGTCACCGGCCAACTCGGGGGCGACCGGCCACGCCCCGAGGAGCGCGCCCAGGACGTGCCCGGCCCTGCTGGTGTGGTCGACGACGTCGTGGCGCTCGAGCGCCTCCGGCAACAACGTGCGGGCTGCCACTGTCAGCTGCCGGTCTTGGGGGATGAGCGCGACGGGGCGGAGGCGAGTGTGGGGCTGGGCGCGGCGCACCACCAGTCCTCCCGCGTCGGTGCGGGCCGCGACGACGAGCCCGCCCAGGACGGCGGGCGCGACGTTGTCGGGGTGGCCTTCGATGTCGGAAGCGATCCGCACCAGCTCCAGGTCGCTGACCTCCAGCTCACACGCCGCGCGCGCCAATCCCAGACCCGCCACGATCGCGGCGGACGACGACCCCAGTCCACGCGCCAGCGGGATGTGGTTGGAGACTTCGACGGCGAGATCCCGCGGCGGCGTGACGCCGGCGTGGGCACACAGTGCCAGCAGCGACCGCCACAGCAGGTTGCTGTCGTCGTCGGGGAGTTCGCCGGCCCCTTCGCCGTGCGATGCGACCCGTGCTCGGCGCGCACCCCGAGCGACCAGCCGGGCCTCGAGGTGCAGGGACACGGCGGCGCCGAACGCGTCGAACCCGGGTCCGAGGTTGGCGGTGGTCGCCGGGACCCTGACCACGGCACGCGCCGGCGCGGTCACCGTCGCCACGCCGCGCCGCGACCGGTCACGTGAGGTCCAGCAGCTCAGCGGCGCGGGACGCGTCGGCGGGGATGACCGGCGGCTGTGCAGCGCCGGCGATCGCCCAATCGGGGTCCTTGAGGCCGTGGCCGGTCAGGATGCAGACGACGGTCTGACCGGGTTCGAGATCGCCGGATGCGTGCAGTTGCAGCAGCCCCGCGACCGACGCCGCCGACGCCATCTCGACGAACACCCCTTCGCTGGCCAGCATGCGGTAGGCCTTCAGGATGTCGCGGTCGGTGACCGCCCCGATCGAGCCGTGGGACTCGTCTGCGGCCGCCACAGCATGCTTCCACGACGCCGGGTTGCCGATCCGGATGGCGGTCGCGATGGTCGAGGGCCGCTCGATGGGTTCGCCGCGGACGATGGGAGCCGCACCGGCTGCCTGGAAGCCTCGCATCACCGGGAGGCCGTCGATCATCCCGTCGGCGTGGTACTCACGGTAGCCACGCCAGTACGCGGTGATGTTCCCGGCGTTCCCGACCGGGATGCACACGACGTCGGGCGCACGACCGAGCTGATCGCAGGTCTCCCACGCCCCGGTGCGCTGACCGTCGATCCGGAACGGGTTGACGCTGTTGACCAGCTGGACCGGGAACGTCTCGTCCAGCATCCGGCACAGCTCGAGGGCGTGGTCGAAGTTGCCGTCGATCTGGATCACCCGCGCGCCGTGCACCAGCGCCTGCGCGAGCTTGCCTAGGGCGATCTTGCCCTGGGGGACCAGGACCCCACAGACCAGCCCGGCCTTGGCGGCGTACGCCGCAGCGGACGCCGAGGTGTTCCCGGTCGAGGCGCAGATGACCGCCTTGGCACCGTGCGCGACCGCCTTCGAGATCGCCACCGTCATGCCGCGGTCCTTGAACGACGCGGTCGGGTTGGCGCCCTCGTACTTGAGGTGCACCTCGCACCCGGTCCGCTGCGACAGCGGCTCGGAGTGGATCAGGGGCGTGCCTCCCTCCCCCAGCGTCACCACCGGGGCGTCGGGGGCGAAGGGCATGCGTTCGCGGTACTCGGCGACGACGCCATCCCACACGTGCGCGCGCAGGGTCACCCCAGCGCCTCGGACTCGACGCGCAGCACACTGGCGACCGAGCGGACCGCCGGCTCCCTGCTGAGGTCACCGACCACCGCCTGCAGGTCGCTCTCGCGGGCACGGTGGGTGATCAGGACGAGCTGGGCGGTGTCACCCTGGCCTTCCTGCCACACCTGCCCGATCGAGACGCCGTGGCGGCCGAACACGGTCGCGACGGCGGCCAGCACACCCGGACGGTCCTCGACGTCGAGGAGGGCGTAGTACTGGGTCGCGAGCTCGGCGATCGGACGGATGCGTTTGGGGCGGTGGCTGGACTCGCGCGGGCCCCGCGACTCCTGCAGCAGGTGGCGGGCCACGTGGATGATGTCGCCGACGACGGCCGAGCCGGTGGGCGCCGAGCCAGCACCCCGACCGTAGAACATCAGCTCGCCGGCGTGGTCGGCCTGGACGAAGATCGCGTTGAAGCTGTCGCGGACCGCAGCCAACGGATGGGTCTTGGGCACGAACGCCGGGTGGACCCGGACCGCGACCTGCCCGTCGACCTCGCTTGCGATCGCGAGCAGCTTGATGACGTACCCGAGGCGGTCCGCGACGCTGATGTCGGTCGGCGTGACCGAACGGATGCCCTCGCGGAACACCTCGTCGGCCACCACCCGGGTGTCGAACGCGAGCGACGCCAGGATGGCGCACTTGGCGGCCGCGTCGTGGCCGGCGACGTCGGCGGTCGGGTCCGCCTCGGCGAACCCCAACCGCTGGGCCTCGGCCAGGACATCGTGGTAGGCGGCGCCCTCCTCGGTCATCCGCGTCAGGATGTAGTTCGTCGTGCCGTTGAGGATCCCGATGACGCGACGGATGCGGTCGCCGGCGAGTGACTCCTTCAGCGGCTTGATGATCGGGATGGCCCCGGCCACGGCCGCCTCGTACTGCAGGTCGACGCCGGCGTCCTCGGCCAGGTCGAACAGGTCCGGCCCTTCGTGGGCGACGAGTTCCTTGTTGGCTGTCACCACGGGTTTGCGCTGCTTGAGCGCGCGACGGAGCAGGTCCCCGGCCGGCTGCAGGCCACCGATCACCTCCACCACCAGGTCGACGTCGTCGGCGTCGACCACGGCGGCGGGATCGTCGGTGAACACCTCGGCTGGGAGCGGCACGTCACGGTGGCGCGCGGGGTCACGGACGGCGACCCGCGTGATCTCGAGCCTGGCGCCCGTCCGGGCCGCGATGTCGTCGCGGTGCTCGTCCAGGATCCGCGCGACCCCGGCGCCGACCACGCCGCATCCCAGCAGGCCGATGCGGATCACGCGACGCATGGGGACTCCTTCGCGTTGCGCTCGAGCCTACCGAGCGCCCTTCTGCTGCCTGCCCGGCACGTGCGGATGTCGCCGTTGGAACCTCAGCGCAGCGCGACGTCCCGGGCGACCAGGTCGTCGTAGGTCTCGCGCCTCAGGAGGGGACGGACCTGGCCGTCGCGGACCAGCACCGCCGCGGGGCGTGGCAGCCGGTTGTAGTTCGACGCCATCGACTCCGTGTACGCCCCGGTCGCGGCGACGGCGAGCAGGTCACCGATCCGCACGTCGACGGGGAGCGACGCGCGTTCGCGCACCAGGTCGCCCGATTCGCAGTGCTTGCCCACCACCGTGAACGCAGCGGCGTCGTCGCTGCCGCGGCGGTTGACGAGCTCGACGTCGTGGTCGGCGCGGTACAGCGCCGGACGGATGTTGTCGCTCATGCCGCCGTCGACGCTCACGTAGGTCCGCACACCCGGCAGCTGCTTGATCGTTCCGACCTGGTAGACGGTGACGGCGGCGGGACCCACGATGGCCCGCCCCGGTTCCACCCACAGCCGCGGCCGTGGCAGGCCGTGCCCGTCGCACGCCGCGTCGAGCGCCTCGGTGACGGTCCGCGCCATCCGCCCGACGTCGACCGGAGGGTCCTCGTGGGTGTAGCGGATGCCCATACCCCCGCCGAGGTTCATCTCGGTGATGTCGAGCCCGAGCTCGTCGCGCCAGCGCGCCAGCACCCCGACCAGCACTTCGGCGTTGGCTGCGAAGGGGTCACCGCCGAAGATCTGCGAACCGATGTGGGCGTGGACGCCGACCACGTCGACGTGCTCGAGACGCAGGGCGTGCTCGATCGCGACGCGGTCGTGACCGAAGCGGATCCCGAAGCCGAACTTCGAGTCGTCATGCCCCGTGCGGACGTAGTCGTGGGTGTGCGCGTCGATCCCCGGCGTGATGCGCAGCCAACACGTGAAGGTGTGGTCGAGTTCGCGACCGAGCGCCTCCAGACGATCCAGTTCGACGATGCTGTCGACCGCCACACGCCCCACATCCAGTTCCGCGGCGAGACGCAGCTCCGCCAGCGACTTGTTGTTCCCGTGGAACACGACGCGGCGCATCGGGATCTGGGCCACCCGGGCGGTGTGCAGCTCGCCACCCGACACCACGTCGATCCACAGTCCCTCGTCGGCGACCAGCTGCAGGATCCCGACCGTGCACCAGGCCTTGGACGCGTAGGCGACCTCGGCGCCGGCGAACGCCCGGCGGTACTGCCGGCAGCGGGCGCGGACGTCGGCCTCGTCAACCACCCACAGGGGCGTGCCGTGGTCGCGGGCGAGGTCGACGACCGACACCCCGCCGATGTGCAGCACCCCGTCGTCGCCGCGCTGGGCGGTGCACGGCCACGGCCCGAGCGGTCGCTGCGCCGGGCGCCCGCGGGCCAGCGGGTCGTCGGTCACCGCCTACATCCGCTCCGGGGCGGAGACCCGCAACAGCGCCAGCGCCGTGGCCAGGACCTGCATGGCGGCGACCGCGAGCCAGTACCGCGCCCGTGCGATGTCGTCGCGGACGCCCAGGACCCGGCACTCGGTGTAGAAGCGGTGGAAGGACCCCGCGAGGTCCTCGGCGTACCGGGTGAGGCGGTGCGGGGCGCGCAGATCAGCGGCTTGTGCGACCACCTCCGGCAGCTCGGCCATCCGGCGCAGGAGCTCCTCCTCGGTCGGTTCGGTCAGCAGATCGAGGGCGGCGTCGTCGACCGTGCCGGCGTAGAAGCCGGCTGCGTCGGCGTTGCGCAGGATCGACGCGATGCGGGCGTGGGCGTACTGCACGTAGTACACCGGGTTGTCCATCGACTGGCGCACGACCTCGTCGAGGTCGAAGTCGATCGGCTGGTCCAGGCCGGTGCGCAGGTAGTGGTAGCGGAGGGCGTCGCGGCCGACCTCGTCGAGGACCTCCGCGAGCGTGACGAACTCCCCGGCGCGGGTGCTCATCCGGACCGGCTGCCCGCCGCGTGACAGGTTCACGAGCTGCCCGATCCGGATCTCGAGCGTCTCGTCGGGGACGCCCAGCGCCCGCCCGAGCGCCTGCATCCGCCCGACGTAGCCGTGGTGGTCGGCGCCCAGCAGGTAGATGAACCGGTCGTAGCCGCGTTCGCGCTTGTTCTGCAGGTACGCGCAGTCCGCTGCGAAGTACGTCGGCCGGCCGTCCGACCGGATCAGGACCCGGTCCTTGTCGTCACCGAAGGCGGTGGTGTTGAGGAACACCGCACCGTCTTCCTCGTAGACGTGGCCGGCCTCGGCCAACAGGTCGACCGTGGCCTGGACGGCACCCTGCTCGTGCAGGGACCGTTCCGAGAACCACGTGTCGAAGTCCACGCCCATGGTGTGGAGCACGTCGCGGAGGTGGTCGGTCATGAGCTCGACGGCGATCTGACCGATGCGTTCAGCGACCTCGGCGTCGTCGCCGCCGCCGAACACCGCGTCGCCGAGGTCGGCCTTGATCTCGGCGGCCAGCGCGTCGACGTAGTCCCCGCGGTAGTGCTCGTCGGTGCGGTGGCGCCCGAGGCCGGCCGCCACGACCGACTCCCCGAAGCGCCGGATCTGCTCGCCGGTGTCGTTGAGGTAGTACTCGCGCTCGACGTGGTGGCCGTCGGCTTCGAGCAGCGCCGCGATCGCGTCACCGGCCGCCGCCCACCGGCCGTGGCCGACGTGCAGCGGACCGGTGGGGTTGGATGAGACGAACTCGACGTTGATGCGTTCGACGTCGACCTCCGCGCGGGTCCGCCGACCGAAGCGGTCGCCTTCCGCCAGGACACGCCGCACGACGTCCTGGAAGTAGCTGTGGGCCAGCCGGAAGTTGACGAAACCGGGCCCGGCGACGTCCACGGCGGCGATCACCGGGGGGACCTCGAGGTTGGCCACCAGCTGCTCGGCGATGGCGCGGGGCGTCTGCTCGGCCTCGGCGGCGATCGACAGCGCCACCGGCGTCGCCCAGTCGCCGTGCTCGGGTTGGCGAGGCCGTTCCAGAGGGATCTCTGCGACTTCCGGCAGTCCGGCGGCCAGCAGGGCGGTGCGGATGCGGGTCGCCAGTTCCGCCAGGACGGGGTCGAGTTCCTGTGGGGTCGTCATCGCCTACCGAGGGTACGCAACGGTCGATGTGGCGGAGCCGGCAGGGCCGGTCAGCGGCTCCGCCCCGTCAGCTCGTCGACGAGCTCGACCAGGTCGATCGGGTCGAACGGCTTGGTGATGTAGGCGGCGACCCCCAGGTCGGTGCCCTTCTGGATGTCGGCGTCCTGCGCGCGAGCCGACAGGAACACCACCGGGATGGCCTGCAGATCGGGGTCGGCCTTCAGTTCGGCGCAGACCTGCCAGCCGTCCTTCTTGGGCATCATGACGTCGAGGAGGATCGCGTCGGGCCGGGTGGTGCGGGCCTTGTCGAGGGCCTCGTCGCCATCCGAGGCGACCTCGACCTCGTAGCCTTCCATCTCCAGGTTGACCTGCAGCAGGCGTTGGATGACCGGGTCGTCGTCGACCGCGAGCACCTTGGTCACCGCCCCTCCCCTGACCTTCCGGACGAACCGTAGCCGCTCGCGTCCGACACGCCGTCGGGTTCCACGGTCGGCGACCGGTGCAGCGGCCAGCGCCAGGATCGGTGGTAGCCTCGCTGCGGCGCCCCCGACCGGGCGCCGTCGTCGCGCGGGCGTAGCTCAGCAGGATAGAGCGTCGGCCTCCGGAGCCGAAGGTCGTGGGTTCGAATCCCGCCGCCCGCACCACCCGGACCGTCGCCGGCGAGGTGGTCTGGATCGGCGGTGACGAGCGATACGTTCCCCGGCCGTCACCCGGCCCGGTCAACCGGTGACGTCGAAGCTCATCGCGGCGCCCCGGGTGGCGTGCGGTGCCGTGGCGTTGAGCACGAAGGTGTGCTGGCCGGGGGAGGCGTCGGCGGGCACGGTCACCTCGACGGTGAAGTCCGGGCCCTCGGCGGTGGCCAGCAGCGGACCGTCGCGGTCGTCCCAGCGGATCTCGACCGGACCGTCGGCGAAGCCCTCGACCGTGACGGTGACCTGAGTGCCGGCGGGGCCGGCGTGCGGGGAGATGTCCAGGCGCATCCGTGGCTGCGCCTCGGCCGTCGCCGCCTGCGGCGACGCACGTGGCACGGGCGGCGCGCCGATCCCCGAC
>JALYHG010000233.1 GCA_030776725.1 Actinomycetota bacterium | reverse complement strand
GGGCTACCCGGTCGGTCAGCCGGAGCCGGTCGCGCGGGTCCCGATCGTGGGCGCCGCGATCGTGCTGGACGCGGCCGTGGCGGTCCCCCACGCGCGCCCTGGGGCGGCCGCCGGGCGGGCTGCCTGCGAGCAGGCCACGAGCGCCGATCCGCCCGAAGGTGGGGTGGGGGTCGGTGCGGGGTGCATGGTCGCCAAGGTCGGTGGCCTGGCTCATGCCTGGCGGGGCGGTCAGGGCATCGCCGTGCGGCGCGCCGGTGACGTGGTGGTCGGGGCGCTGGTGGCCAACAACGCCGTCGGCGAGGTCCACGACGAGGACGGCACACCGGTGGCGACGTCACGCGCTCCCCACGGCACCCCCCGCTACCCATACGATGCCGACGCGATCGCCGGTCAGCGCGCGGACGCCGGCGGGCCCACCGGCTCGACCGTCATCGGCTGCGTCGTCACCAACGCCCGACTGGTGAAGAGCGAGGCCTGCCGCGTCGCCGACCTCGCCCACTCGGGCATCGCCCGGGCGGTCCGCCCCGCGCACACCCAGCTCGACGGAGACGCGTTGTTCTGCCTGGCCACCGGGGAGGTCGACGCGACGGTCGACCTGCTCGCCACGCTCGCCGCCGAGGCGGTCGCGGACGCGTGCCGCCGCGGGGTCCGCGCCGCGGTGTCCCGCCACGGCGTTCCCGGCCTCGCGGGGTGAGGGGGGCGCTGGCGGTGGACTAGCATGCCGCGAGCCGTCGTCCCGCTCGGAGTGTCGCCCGTGCCGTCGTCCCGTGTCCCCGTGGACTCGCACCGGTGGACGGTGGTGCAGCGCGAAGCCGAGACGTGCACCCGGTGCGCTCTGCACACGGCCCGCAGCCGGGTCGTGTTCGGCGACGGTGATCCCGCTGCTGAGCTGGTGTTCGTCGGCGACGCCCCGCGCCACAGCGAGGAGCTATCCGGCCGGGCGCTGGCCGGCGCTGCGGGGAACCTCCTCGACAACGTGCTCCTGGAGAACGGGCTGCGCCGCGACGACGTGTACGTCTGCAACCTCGTCAAGTGCCGTCCGCCGGACAACCGTGCGCCCCACGCCGACGAGATCGACGCGTGTCGCCGGCACCTCCACGACCAGCTGCGGCTCGTCGCCGCACGCGTCATCGTGACGCTCGGTCCTGCTGCGGCACAGCTGTTGTTGGGCCGCCGGGTTCCCCTCGAGAAGGTCGCCGGGTACCGGTTCGAGGCAACCGGTGCGACGCTCATCGCGACCTACCACCCGATCGCTGCCCTGCGTGGCAACGCCACCGCCATGGCCGCGTTGCGCCGGGACGTCCGGACGGCGGCGGGGATCCTGACCGGGCGCATCGCATCGGCGCGTGATGCCGTCGGCGAGCTCCGGGAGGGTCAGGGGTCGGTCGCGTCGTGACGGTCGAGGGAGGGCCCCGGCCACAGCGGGAGCTGGTGCTGCGCACCCACGGGCCGGATGACACCCGTGCGCTCGCGGCGACCATCGCCGAGGCGCTGCGGCCCGGCGACGTCGTCTCGCTCAGCGGCGAGCTCGGTGCCGGCAAGACCTGCTTCGTGCAAGGCGCCGCCAGCGCGCTGGGGGTCACCGGCCGCGTGACGTCGCCGACGTTCACCCTGGTGCGGCCCTACCAGGCCCGTTTGCCCGGCGACGATGTCGCTGTCGAGCTCGTGCACGTCGATGTGTACCGCCTCGACCGGCTCCAGGACGTGGTCGAGCTGGGTGAGGACGTCATCCTGGGTGACGACCAGATCACGTTCGTGGAGTGGGGCGACGTCGTCGACGCGATCCTGGCCACCGACCGGCTGGAGGTGGAGCTGCTCCTCGGCGACGCTGACGACGAGCGCATCGTCCGTGTCCGCGGTCACGGTCGCTGGGCCGGCCGCGTCGCGGACGTGACCCCGCAGCTGCAGCGTTGGGCGGTGCAGGAGCCGCATCGGTGATCGTGCTCGCGATCGAGACGTCGACGGCGCGGTCGTCGGTCTGTCTGGCGCAACAGGGCCGGGTCCTGGCGTCCGCCGCTCTGGGGGTCGAGCAGCGTCACGGGGAGTTCGTGGCTCCGGCCATCGACTTCTGTCTGCGTCAGTCGGGCCACACGACCGACGACATCACCGGTGTCGCGGTTGGTGTGGGTCCTGGGCTGTACACCGGGCTGCGGGTGGGGATCGCCACCGCGCGGACGTTCGCGGCGACCCTGCAGCTGCCGGTCGTGGGTCTGTGCGGCCTCGACGTGTTGGCGTTCCAGGTCCGTCACGTGCGCCGGCTGATCTGCGCCGCCCTGGACGCGCGACGCGGCGAGGTGTTCTGGGCCTTCTACCGCTTCGCGCCCGGCGGGGTCCAGCGGGCCACGGAGCTGGGGGTCGGCACCCCCGCCACGCTCGCCGCGGAGATCGAGGGGGCCGGCGAGGAGTGCCTGGTGGTCGGCGACGGAGGGCTGCGCTACGCCGACGTGCTGCACGGCGTCGACGCCGACGTCGCCGGCCTGGAGAACGCCCACCCGGACGCGGCCGACCTCGCCGTCCTGGCCCTGCCGCGCTTCGTGCGCGAGGACACCCAACGCCCCGATCAGCTCCAACCCCTGTACCTGCGGAAGGCCGACGCGCGTCTGGGTTGGGAAGCCCGCGGGCGCCTCCGCGGCGGCCGCCCACAGCGGTGACCGGCGGCCGGCGGTGCGCGCGGCCGGCGCCGGTCGCCCACAGCGGTGACGGCCCCGCCCGGACACGGTTGCGGCCGATGCACCCTGGCGATCTCGATGAGGTCCACGCCATCGAACGGGCCATGTACCCGCGGCCGTGGCCCCGTGAGATGTTCGTGTCGGAGCTGGCTCAGCCCGACACCCGCACTTACCTCGTCGCCGAGCGCCACGGCGCGGTCGTGGGCTACGCCGGGTCGATGCTCGTCGCGGACGCGGCGCACATCACCACGGTGGTGGTTCGAGACGCGCACCGGCGCCGTGGCGTGGGAACCGCGCTGGTCGTGGCTCTGCTGCGTGACGCCCGTCGACGCGGAGCTCAGGCTGCCACCCTCGAGGTGCGCCACACGAACGTCGCGGCACGGGAGCTGTACCGTGGCGTGGGGTTCGTGCCGGTCGGGGTGCGCCCGGGCTACTACGACGACACGGGGGAGGACGCGGTCATCATGTGGCTGCACGACCTGCAGAGCGACGACGTCGCGGCGTCGCTCGCCGCTGCCCGTGCCCGGTCCGGCGGGAGCTGAAACCGGTGCTCGTCCTCGGCATCGAGACGTCCTGCGACGAGACCGCCGTCGGGGTGGTCGAGGATCGGCTGCGGGTCCGGGCCAACGTGGTCGCGTCACAGGTCGAGCTGCACGCACCCTACGGCGGCGTCATCCCCGAGCTCGCCGCACGCGCCCACCTGGACCTCGTCCAGCCCGCCATCGACCGGGCGTTGGTCGAAGCGGGCGCGAACCTCGGTGACGTGGACGCCGTCGCGGTGACCGCCGGTCCCGGCCTGGCCGGAGCGCTGCTGGTCGGTGTCGCGGCCGCGAAGGCACTGGCGCTGGCGCGCGGTCTGCCGCTGGTGGGCGTCAACCACCTGCGCGCGCACGTGGTCGCGGCGCAACTCGAGTACGGCGACCTCGAACCACCGCTCGTGGCGCTGGTCGTGTCCGGGGGGCACACCAGCCTGGTGCGTATGGACGGCGACCGCGCCGGGAGGGCCGCGACGTTCCGCGAGCTCGGTGCCACCCTCGACGACGCCGCCGGTGAGGCGTTCGACAAGATCGCGCGGTTCCTCGGCCTGGGCTTCCCCGGCGGGCCCGAGATCGACCGTCTGGCTCGTCAAGGTGATCCCACGGCCGTGGACTTCCCCAGGCCGCTGTCGCGCGAACGGTCCTACGACTTCTCGTTCTCGGGTCTGAAGACCGCTGTCATCCGCTACCTGCGGCGCCTGGAGGAGGCGGGCGAGCAACCCAACCTGGCTGACGTCGCCGCGTCCTTCCAGGAGGCCGCCGTCGACGTCCAGGTGGACAAGACCCTCGCCGCGGCCGCCGCGGAAGGCGTCACCACGGTGGTGATCGCCGGCGGGGTGGCGGCCAACTCGCGGCTGCGCGCCCGGATGGAGGAGGCCTGCGGTGAGCACGGCATGCGGCTGCTGGCCCCGTCCCCGGCGCTGTGCACCGACAACGGTGCGATGGTCGCAGCGGCCGGAGCGAACCTCGTGGCCGACGGTCACCGCTCACCGCTGGAACTGTCGGTCGACCCGGGTCTGTCGCTGGTCGACGAGCCGCACGGGCCGGCCCCGTGACCGTGCTGTCGCGGACCCGTTGGCGTCGCGTGCGTACCGACGAGGTCGCCGACGTCGCCCACATGCTGGAGACGTGGCCGTGCTCCGCAGGGGGCGCCGCGCGCCACATGTTCGTCCTGTCGACGCTGCGATCGAACGGCCCATCGGTGATGCGTGTCGCCGAGTGGCGCGGCCGGTCGGCGGTGTGCGTCGTGCTGCCCGACCAGCTGATCGTCCCCGCCGGCGACCCACAGGTCCTCGCACGCGCCGGAGTGCCCAACCGCGGGTGGCGCATCATGGTCGGCGACGCTGCCGCCGTCGACGTGTTGCTCGAGCGGTGGGGTAGCGATCCCTCCATGGTGGTCCACCGGCAGCGCTTCCAGCTGGTCGACCCCGACCGGGTCCCCGACGCCGAGGCGATCCCCGACCCGGGTCTGCGGGCGGCGCGACGCGAGGATGTGCCCGGCCTGGCGGAGCTGGCCGTGCAGCTCCACGTCGACGACGGGTACGGCCCACACCCCGGCAGGTCCGGCCACCGGGCGTACCGCGACCGCATGGAGCGGGCGGTCCGCGCCAGCACCGTCGTGTGTGTCGGGCCGCCGGGAGATCCGCTGATCAAGATCGAGCGTGCCGTGGACTGCGACGACTACGGGGTGCAGCTCGCGGGGATCTGCGTGCGTCGCGACCGCCGGGCGGAGGGGTTGGGGCGCGCATCCGTCACGGCCGCCGTCCGCGACGCCCTCCACCGCCACCCCGGTCGGCCGGTCGCGCTGCACGTGCGGGCGGACAACAGGGTGGCGCTGCGGACCTACGCCACCGCGGGCTTCGTCGACCGCGAGGAGTGGCGACTGACCGTCCGCACGTAAGAGCACGCGGCGATCAACGCACGTTGGCCAGCAGCCCCCGCTCATCGAGTCGTTCGACCAGTTCCTCGCTGGTCGTCCCGTACAGAGCTGCGAGCGACCGCAGGTCGGTCTGACGCAGCGTCAAGACCCGGCCGTTGTAGTCCCCACGCTGCGCCTGGATCGTGCCGGCGTACCGCGACACCGGCCGGAACCGGGGCTCGACCTCTTCGTCGTGCAGCCGGGTCAGATCCAACGCGACGCGCGGACGCGTCGGCTCGGGTCGCGGTTCGTCGATGTCCGGCTCAGGCAGCAACTCGCCGACCGGAACGCCGTAGAAGTCGGCGAGCTCGGCCAACTTCGCCAGCGACACCGCCCGATCGCCGCGTTCGTAGGACCCGACCACGACGGCCTTCCAACGCCCGCCGCTGTGCTCCTGCACCTCCTGAAGGGTCAGGTCCTGCTGGGCACGGATCGCGCGGAGACGCTCGCCGAGGCGATGCTGGTACTCCGTCGCGCTGATCACGTCCGCTCCGATCATCGCTCGATCGCACCAACAGTGTCGGACCTGGCGCCCGAGCGCGTGGCGTCGACGTCGGCCGTCCGTCCGGGCAGCGACGACGTTGGACGTGGCGGCGCCGGTCGTTCGTCACGCGCTCGCCGGATCGGATCGTTGCCGGCCAACGGTGATGCGCCGGTTGAGCCGGCCCGCTACCCGATCGTTTGCACTCTCAGAGGGCGAGTGCTAATTTTCCTGCCGTTGGCACCCGCCGGGGAGGAGTGCTAGCGCTTCGAGCCTAGCGGTTCAGGCCCTTGCACTCCAGGCCCTGGCACGTCAGGCCCTGGCACTTCAGGCCCTGGCGCCTGGCAACTCTCGCCGCCCCGCCCGGGGTGGTGTGAACGAAACCTTGCACCACGAACCTTACACCGAACGTACGGAGGGAACGTTGGCCACCACCGCAACGAACGTGCGGGTCCGTCCGCTCGAGGACCGGGTCGTCGTGACCCTGAGCGAGGCTGAGGAGACCACCGCATCGGGGCTCGTCATCCCCGACACCGCCAAGGAGAAGCCCCAGCAGGGCACGGTCGTCGCCGTCGGGCCCGGGAAGCGGTCCGAGCAGACCGGCGAGATCGTGCAGCTGGACGTGCGTGAGGGCGACACGGTGCTCTTCAGCAAGTACGGCGGCACGGAGGTCAAGATCGACGGTGAGGACTACCTGATCCTCTCCGCTCGTGACCTCCTCGCGGTCATCGAGTAGCAGCCGCCAACGACGGGCGCGACACGCCCATCCATCACCCATCACAACAGGAGGCAACGACACCTATGCCGAAGCAGCTCTCCTACTCCGAGGACGCACGACGCCGGCTCGAGGCCGGGGTGAACCGGCTGGCGGATGCCGTCAGGGTCACCCTGGGCCCCAAGGGCCGAAACGTCGTCATCGACAAGAAGTGGGGCGCCCCCACCATCACCAAGGACGGTGTGACGGTCGCCCGCGAGATCGAGCTCGAGGACACCTACGAGAACATGGGTGCCCAGCTCGCCAAGGAAGTCGCGACCAAGACCAACGACGTCGCCGGTGACGGCACCACCACCGCCACCGTCCTCGCCCAAGCCATGGTCCGCGAGGGCATGCGCAACGTCGCCGCTGGCGCCAACCCGATGCTGCTCAAGCGCGGGATGGACGAGGCGGTGCAGCGCGTCGTCCAGGAGATCTCCAACCAGGCTCGAGACATCGAGACCCAGGACGAGATCGCGCACGTCGCGGCCATCTCCGCCAACAACGACGAGGAGATCGGCCGGATCATCGCCGACGCCATGGACAAGGTCGGCAAGGACGGCGTGATCACCGTCGAGGAGTCCCAGACGTTCGGGATGGAGCTCGACTTCGTCGAGGGGATGCAGTTCGACAAGGGCTACATCTCGCCCTACTTCGTCACCGACCCCGAGCGTATGGAGGTCGTGTTCGAGGACCCGTACGTCCTGATCGCCAACCAGAAGGTCTCGGCGGTGCACGACCTGCTCCCCGTGCTGGAGAAGGTGATGCAGGCCGGTCGGCCGCTCGTCGTGATCTCCGAGGACGTCGAGGGTGAAGCCCTCGCGACGCTCGTGGTCAACAAGATCCGTGGCACCTTCCAGTCGGCTGCGGTCAAGGCTCCCGGCTTCGGTGAGCGCCGCAAGGCGATGCTCGCCGACATCGCGATCCTCACCGGCGGCCAGGTCATCTCCGAGGAGGTCGGTCTCAAGCTGGAGAACGCCACGATCGACCTGCTGGGTCGTGCCCGCAAGGTGGTGATCACCAAGGACAACACCACCATCGTCGAGGGCGCCGGCTCCGATGAGGACATCAAGGGCCGCATCAACCAGATCAAGGCCGAGATCGAGATCTCGGACTCCGACTGGGACCGCGAGAAGCTGCAGGAGCGCCTGGCGAAGCTGTCCGGCGGGGTGGCCGTGGTCAAGGTCGGTGCCGCGACCGAGACCGAGCTGAAGGAGAAGAAGCACCGCATCGAGGACGCGCTGTCGGCGACCCGCGCCGCGGTCGAGGAGGGCATCGTCGCCGGTGGCGGCACGTCGCTGCTGCACGCCGAGCGGGCGCTGGACAAGATCGACCTCGAAGGGGACCTGCGCACCGGGGCCATGATCGTCCGGTCGTCGCTGGCCGAGCCGCTGCGCTGGATCGCCAACAACTCGGGCCTCGAAGGCTCCGTCGTCGTGGAGAAGGTCCGCGACATGAAGGTCGGCGAGGGCCTCAACGCCTTGAGCGAGGAGTACGGCGACCTGGTCAAGCAGGGCATCATCGACCCGGCCAAGGTCACCCGCTCGGCGCTGCAGAACGCCTCGTCGATCGCGGGGCTGCTGCTCACGACCGAGGCGCTGGTGGCCGACAAGCCCGAGCCGAAGACCAACGGCGCAGGTGGGGGTCACGATCACGGCATGGGCGGCGGCATGGACTTCTAGTCGCACCGGCCTCACCGAGGCGCAACACGCACGACCAGAGGGCCCGCCGCGCGGCGGGCCCTTCTGGCATGGGCAGACCCGACGGCGCGCGTGCCGGGTGACCTCCGTGCGTCTCAACACGGGCCACCCATGCGGGCCGAGGTACGACCGCGCCGCCATGGCTACCCTCGCCCGCCATGCGTCGTGTCGCCGCCTTGTTCGCTGCGCTGTCCGCGGTCGTGGGTGTGGCCTGCGGACCGGAGACGTCCACGGCCGCTGGCGACCGTGTCAACGACATCCGCCGGGCGCGGGCTGTGCTCACCGAGCCGCTGGAGCGCGTCGGGACGCTGGCGATGACCCTGACCCGCGACGTCACCGCCGTCCGGCTGGGTGACCCGCCGGACCCCGCCGAGCGGCTGGCTGCGCTCGACGCCGTCCGGGCAGGGGTGTTGAACGACCTGTCGACCGCGTCGGCCGAGCTGGCGGATACCGACGTGGTGGGCTCGGGTCCGGCCATGGTCGACGCTCGCGCCGCACTCGCCGACGTCACCGCCGCTGCGGACGCTGTGGCGGCGGGCGCCCGCGCGGACCTGGAGTTCGTCGCGACGCTCGCCTCGGCAGATGCCGAGCTCGCCCGGCTGATGGCCGTGTGGGATCAGCCGGGTTCCCGTCGCGAGCAGCTGACACGGCTCGCCGAGGCGGCCGACGCGGCCGGCGAGCTGGCCGTACAGCTGCGCGCAACCGACGAA
>JALYHG010000232.1 GCA_030776725.1 Actinomycetota bacterium | reverse complement strand
CCAGCGGCAGGCCGGCGCCGAGTGCAGCGGCGCCGTCGCCGACGTCCACGCCGTCCAACGCCACAGCCAGCGTGGTGGTCCCAGCCGGGAGCGGGTCGGTGAGGACCACGTCGTGGGCGGTGGCCTCCCCGACGCTGGTGACCACGATGGTGTAGGTTAGCTCCCTTCCGGGAGCGACCGGCTGTCCGCCCGGTGGGTCGGCGCGTTTCTCGACGGTGAGGCCCGGCAGGAGCTGGCGGACGGTGGTGGGGTCGTTGGCGCGGTCGTTGTCAGGGTCGAGGTCACCGGGTGTCGCCACGGTGACCGTGTTGGTGACGCCGGGGACGGCCGCAGCTTCCGGGCGGACGGTGACGGTGATGGCACTGCTGGCCCCGGCGGCCAGCGGGCCGGGCGTCGTGCAGGTGACGTCCTGGCCGGCGATGTCGCAGGTCCATCCGGCGCCGTCCGCAGCGACGGGCACGAGCCCTGACGGCAACGGGTCGCTGACGGTGACCGCGCCGACGGTGGGACCGGACCCGACGTTGCTCACCGTGATCGTGTAGTCGGCGGGGACCCCGACCGTGAAGTCACCGGTGTGGGTCTTGGCCACGGCCAGGTCGGGGGGCGCCACCGCGGTGACGGTGATCTGCTCGATCCCTGGCGTGGCGGTGTTGAAGTCGGCGTTGTAGTGGTAGCTGCCGCCGGAGATGTCCAGGATGGTCTGCCTCATGGTCGCGGTCCCTGTGCCCACGATCTGCACGGTGTAGACGGTGGTGACCGTCCCTCCAACGCGCCCGCCCGCGTAGTTGGGCGGCCCGACGCACGACAGGTAGTCCAAGGACGTCGGGTCGTCCTCCCAGCCGCACGCGTCGGCGTAGGTCCGATCGTTGGTGGCGCCGGGCGGGGCGCCGTAGGTGACGTCGACGTCGAGGATGCGGAAGATGGTGTCCGGGAAGTCGAGGAAGACCTCCAGCTGTGCGAAGCCCTGCGGGGAGGTCGAAGCGACCGTCTCGTACTGGTAGGTCTGGCCGACCACGACCTCGGTCGGCCCGGTGACGGCCGTCGCGTCGTTGCGGTTCTGCGACAGGATCGGCTGCACGAACAGCTCACGCGGCGTGGGCGTGCTCACCGCGCCGAGTCCGGCGCCGGTCGCTTCGATGTGGTAGCGACGGGCGGTTCCCCTGGCCGCCGGGTCGCGCGCCACCGCGACGTCGTAGTAGGCGTCGGCGCACTGGCCCGGGGCCAGGTCGCCGAGCGCGAGGGTCGGCGTGCCACGCAGCGTGATCAGAGGGTTGTCCGAGTCCCACACGAAGGTGGTGGACACGCCGGTCGCCGCGGCGTCGCCGGTGTTGCACACCCGCGCCCCGACCAGGAAGACATTGGGGCCCTGCGACACGTCGTTGTGGTCCAAGCCGATCACGTTCCACGTCAGCGGCTCGATGCGCAGCGCCGGCGCCGCGTTGGCGGCCGGAGCCGCCGCCACCGCCGCGACCACCATGGCGAGCAGGAGCACTGCGCGCAGCCTCCCGCAGCCGACCTCACGCCCCACGCCGTTCCCCTGCCCGCGGAACCACGGATCGTAACCGGCGGATCGCCCGGTGGGCGCGTCACGCCTCAGCGCTCCTCGGGACGGCCGACGTCCAGGACGACCTCGAAGCTCAACAGCTCGGAGCCGGTCGCGGCGGGTCCGTGGCGGGCACTCTGCGCGTGGCCCTTCCGGAACGCGTCGCTGTCGACCCACGCCTGGAAAGCGTCCTCGCTCTCCCACCGGGTGACGACGAAGTAGCGGCCACCTTCGTCGGTGGGCCGCAGCAGGGAGAAGCCCTCGAACCCGGGGAGCTTCTCGACCTCCCCGGCCCGGGCGGCGAAGCGTTCCTCGAGCGTGTCGGCCATGTGCGGCGGGACGTCCAGGGCGTTGATCTTCACGACGCTCACGCGGCTCCTCGCGTCCGGGATCGCCCATCGTAGGCGGCAGCGGCTGCGTCGGCGTCGTGTGGTGGGCGGCGATAGGTTGCTGCCGTGCCTTCAGCTCGCTCGCGTCCCGATCCCGACGCCCACCGCCAGCAGTGGTCGAAGCTGGACTTCAGCACACGCCGGCGCATCGTCCGGGCGGTGAACCGCGGACGGGCGCTGGACGACCCACGGGAGGCGGCGCTCGCGGTCCGCGTGGCACGCAACCAGCAGCGCTTCTGGCGGTGGGCGTGGCTGATCGGCCCGGTCGCCGCGATGCTGCTGCAGCGGCGCAGCGGGTGGGTCGCGATGGCATGGAACGCTGCCGTCGCCGGCGTGCTGTTCGCGGTGATGGCGTGGCTCTTCCACCGCCGCGCTCAACGCGCGGAGGCCGCCAACCGGGCCGTGACCGACCGCACCCGCACAGCTCGTCGCCACTTGCCGCGCAGCAAGCACCGCCGTCGCTCGAAGAGACGCCCATGACCGGGGCGGGCGGGGCTGCGCCGATGAGCCGCCGCGGGACCACGGCCGGGGGCGGCGAGTCGGCTCCCGACCAGACGGGCGCGAGGTGACCGCGACTATCCTCGCCGACCAACGCGGAGACGGCGGATGACCAAGTACCACGTGACGATGCGCGTGGCCCTCGAGAACGTGCCGGGGATGCTCGGCAGCGTCACCGGGACGATCGAGGAACACGGCGGGGACATCGCCTCGATCGATCCCGTCCGCGCCCACCGCCACATGGTCGTCCGCGACCTGACCGTCGAGGTCCGCGACGAGTCCCACGGCGAGGAGATCGCGGTCGCGCTCGACAGCATCGACGGCATCGAGGTGCTGGCGCTCACCGACGAGGTGGTCCGCGCCCACCTCGGCGGGAAGATCACCGTGGAGAACAGACGTGCGGTCCGCGACCGCGAGGACCTGTCGCTGGTGTACACGCCGGGCGTGGGACGGATCTGCCAGATGATCGCTGAGGACCCCACCGAGGCGTACCGCCTGACGATCAGATCCAACAGCGTCGCGGTGGTGACCGACGGCACCGCCGTCCTCGGCCTGGGACACATCGGCACGTTGGCCGCCCTCCCGGTGATGGAGGGCAAGGTCATGTTGTTCAAGGAGTTCGGGGGCGTCGACGCGTACCCGATCCTGGTCGACGAGACCGACCCAGACACGTTCGTGGAGACGGTCGCCCGGATCGCCGACGGGTTCGGTGGCATCAACCTCGAGGACATCTCCGCACCGCGGTGCTTCGAGATCGAAGGCAAGCTCCGCCAGCAGTTGGACATCCCCGTCTTCCACGACGACCAGCACGGCACGGCGGTGGTCGTCCTCGCCGCACTGGTCAACGCCGCGAAGGTGGTCGGCAAGGAACTCCCGCACCTGCGGATCGTGCTGCAAGGTGCCGGGGCGGCCGGTGTCGCGGTGGCCAACCTGTTGATGGCCGCCGGTGTCCACGACCTGGTGGCGGTCGACCGCCAGGGCATACTCACGATGCGACGCAAGGGCAACGACCCGATCAAGCGACGTCTGGCCAAGCAGACCAACCCCCGCGAGGTGGAGGGCGACCTCGCCGACGCGATCGATGGGGCCGACGTGTTCATCGGCGTGTCCGGCCCGCGCAGCTTGCCCGTCGGGCTGGTCAAGACCATGGCCGACCACCCGATCATCTTCGCGCTGGCCAACCCGGTGCCGGAGATCATGCCCGAGGAGGTCAGTCCCTACGCCGCCATCGTGGCGACCGGCCGCTCGGACTACCCCAACCAGATCAACAACGTGCTGGCGTTCCCAGGCATCTTCCGGGGGTTGCTGGATGCCGCAGCGGTTGCGGTGTCCGACGAGATGAAGGTCGCGGCCGCCCGCGCCATCGCGGCGATCGTCGGTGATGAGGTCTCAGAGGACTACATCATCCCCTCACCGTTCGACCGGTCGGTCGCCCCGGCCGTGGCCGAGGCCGTGGCTCGCACCGCTCGTGAACAGGGCCTGGTCCGCCCGGGCTCGTTCGGGTCGCTGCAGGAGGAGTTGGACGCCCGCGCGCATGAGGCCGCCAAACGGGCCATCGCGCGGGCGTACGAGCGGCTCGGTCAGCAGCCAGACGGGTGATGCAGGTGGGCACCTGCCCGCCTGCGTACCCTAAGGTTGGGGCCGCTCGACCGTGGGGAGGACACAGTGAGCCTGCTAATCATCATCCTGCTGGTGCTGCTCGTCCTGGCGTTGATCGGGTCGCTGCCGCGGTGGGGCTACAGCCGCGGCTGGGGTTACGGGCCGAGCGGCGGCATCGTGTTGCTGATCGTGATCGTCGCCCTGGTCCTGCTCCTAGCAGGGTAGGGACCGCGCGAACCCGCTCGGAGCGCCACACGGATGCTCACCGTGCACGGTGCGTGCGCTCGTCAACGTCCGACTTGCCCGCGAGGTCGGCCGCCAGGTGGCTGGCTGCGGCGCGGTCGACCTTGCCGTGCGGACCACGCGGGAGGGCATCGATGACGTACGCCGCCCGGGGACGCCGGTAGCCGGCCACCTCCGTCGCGGCCCAGTCCAGGAAGACCTCCGCGTCGAAGCTGTCGCTGCCCGGGACGACCAGTGCGACGGGACGGTCGCCGTGACGTTCGTCGGGGAGGCCGACCAACGCCACGTCGGCGACATCAGGATGGCGACGCAGCCTGGCCTCCACCTCCGCTGGGAACACCGAGAAACCGCTGACCTTCAAGCGGTCACGCGTCCTACCGACGAACGTCAGAACCCCTCCCGGCCAGACACGGCCGAGGTCGCCGGTGGACAACCATCCGTGGCTGTCGCAGGCCTCCGGACCGTCCGCGTACGACGCCAGGACGCCAGGGCCGCGGAACTGCAACTGGCCGACCCGACCCCAGGCAACGGGCGCACCGTCGTCGTCGACCGCACGGACCTCCACGCCGGGCAGGGTGACGCTCAGAGGAGGAGCGGGAACCGGCCGGATCAGCGACGGGGGGAACAGCCGGACGGCAGCCGGACCTGACATCTCGACCATGCCGTACACGTCCGCGAAGGCGGCCGTACCCAGACGCCAACCGCCGACGTCCGCGGCGGCGCCGTACTGCTGGAAACGCCGGGCGCGTGCCGCCGGCATGATGTCGGCTGCGCTGACCCACAGCTGGACGCTCGCCAGATCGCGGTCGTTGGCACCGGCCGATTCGAGGTCGGCGTACATCGTCGGAACCCCCACGAACACGTTCGGGCGGCGTTCCTCGATCACGTCGAGGACCTCGGCGGCGTCGAAGCGGGCACGGTGCACCAGTGGCACACCCGCGCACAGAGCGCTCAACACCACCGAGAACCCCATCACGTGGGTCAGTGGGAGCGCCGCGAGGGCCAGGTCGCGGTGCGCTCGCGGTCCGACCCGCCACCCGACCGGGGCCATGGCCAGCCGGCCGACCCCGCCCAGCAGCCCGTGGCTCGTGAGCCGGGCCGCCTTGGGGGTGCCCGTCGTTCCGGACGTCGCCAGGATGAGCGCCGTGGCGTCAGGGTCCCGGTCGGTCGGCCCCATCCGCTGTCCTGGATGCGCGGCCAGCCACGCCGCCACGTCGACCGCGTCGCCGCCGTCGGTCGTCAGCCGCCAGGCGAGGTGACGCAGACCGGTAGCGCCGCCGATGTCGCGGGCGATGTCGGGATCCGCCACCGCTGCGACGGCCCCGGCCGCAGCGGCGACGGCAGACATCTCCCCCGGCGCGAGGCGGGAGTTGACCGGTGCCGCGACCGCGCCGACCCGGGCGAGCGCCATGGCGTGGAAGACGATGTCGATGCGGTTTCGGCACACCACCAGGACCACGTCACCGGCGGAGGTCCCCATGGTCCGGTGCGCCGCCGCGAGCCGAGCCACCGCCTCCTCGACGTCGCGGTAGGTCCGACCCGACCCCGTGGGTAGCCCCGGGGTCGGTGCTGCGTCCTCGAGGGCGAGCCGCTCGCCGTAGCGGCGGGCCAGGACGTCGCTGAGGTCGCCCAGCGCGATGCCGTACCCGCGCAGCAGCTGCGCGACGTCGACCACGTGACCCAGCACGGACTCTCCTCCGAACCGGAGGCTACGTCACTGGTCGGTGTTGGGTCTCGAGCGCGGCCGCTTCCGGGCTTCTTCGAGGCGCCGGTCAGCCGCCGTGGGGGCCGGCTACAGCAGACCTTGTTTGGCGGCTTGCGCGACCGCGCCCGCCCGGTTGCGGGCCCCGAGCTTGTCGTACAGCTCCTGGGCGTAGGCCTTGATGGTGCGTTCGGTGACCCCGAGCTGGGCGCCGATCTGGCTGTTGGTCATGCCCTCTGCCATCAACTCGAGCACCTGCTGCTGACGTGGCGACAGCTTGGGTCCGATCGGTGTCTCGGGGAGCTCGATCACCATCGTGAGCTCGTCGTCGGATGCCATGGTTCCCGGATCCTCGAACACGAACGCGACCGGCCCCAGCGCCACCACATCACCGTGGTGCAGGACGCTGGGACCGGTGAGCTGCTCACCGTTGACCGTCGTGCCCGCGCTGCTACCCAGGTCGGTCAGGACGTAGGCGCCCGCCTCTTTACGGACAGAGGCGTGGACCCGCGACACCCGCGGGTCGGCGATGACGTAGGTGTTGTCCTCACGCCGGCCGATCGTGCCGTCGCCCTCGTGCAGTCGCAGAACCGTCCCGGCCAGCTCGCCAGAGCGAGCCGTCAGCGTCGGCGCCGGAACCACCTTGCGTGCCTTCTGCGGGATGACGTCCATCATGTGTCCCATCCTCGCTGCATCCGGCTCGCACCCCCGCGGTGGGGCCGGAGGGAGCACTATGGGGGTCGGCGCATCCAACCGCCGCCGCCGGCATGGTCGTTCGGACACCGACGTGCTCGGGTGCGAAGGCGGCCGATGGATGCCTCAGCTGGTGGGATCCTGCGGGACCTCACCGCGCCAGGCGCCGGTCTCCTCACCCCGTGTCTCGATGAACTCCTTGAAGCGCTGCAGATCCCCCTTGGTTCGCTGGTCGGTGAGGTGCAGCGCGTCGGCCGCCTTCTCGGCGAAGTCGTCGGGCTCGATCTGCAGCTGCAGCATCACCCGGGTGGTGTCCTCGTCGACCTTGTGGAACGTCACCGCCCCAGCGTGGGTGGTCTCACCGATGGCTTCCCAGGCGATGCGCTGATCAGGCGTCTGCTCGGTGATCTTCGCGGTCCACTCGCGCTCGACGCCCGCGATCTGCGCCTTCCAGTGCAGGGTCGTGTCATCGATCTGACGGACCTCCTCGACACCCCGCATGAAGCGGGGGAACTCCTCGAACTGCGTCCACTGGTTGTACGCCGTGCGGACCGGGACGTTGACCTCGGTGCTCTGTTCGATCGTTTTGGTCATGGCGGTCTCCTGATCGTGGGATACGTGGAGCGGGTGGGTCCCCGCCGTGCATGTCGTTGCCACCGTGGCCCGCGTCGGACGTGCGCGCAGGGCAGCGTCCCCGACCATCGTCGCGACGAACGGGCACTGGACCGGCGGGCGCGGGTCCGGATCGACGCGCGGGGCGACCTGTCGCTCGCTCCCCCGCTGTGGTGGACCCTCCGCAGGCGCTGCAGGAGCGCGCTCGACTGACCGCGACGCTGCTCAGCCGTGGATGTCGAGGGTCGCCCGGACGCCGAAGTGGTCGGACACGATGGGCGCGTCGTCCCCGCGCAGCACGATCGCGGCGTCGACCACTCTCAGGCCCCGGACCAGGATGTGGTCAACCCGGCGGCGCAGGAGGCTCGGCTGCCAGACGTAGGGGTTGTCGGGGTGGAAGGTCCACTCGTCCTCGCCGTCGTCGCCGTGACGTCGGGCGTAGCAGTCGACGAGCGGCTCGAACGCGTCGTCCGGTCCGGTGAGGACGCGGAGCGTCGGTGAGCCGGGGACGTCGTTGAGGTCGCCCACGAGGATGATCGGCCCTGTCCACGACGAGAACTCCTCACGGATCCGCTTGGCCTGCCGCACGCGGACGTCGGTGGCGTCCAGGGGCCAGCTCAGGTGCGTGTTGCCAACCAGGATGTCAGCCCCGTCGCCGGCGCCGATCTCGATCAGCTGCAGCGCCCGGGGGTCGTCCGAAACGCCGGGAAGCGTGACGGCGGGGCGCTGTTGGGCGGGGAGATCCGTCAGCAACGACAGGCCCTCGCCCAACTCGCCGTCGCGGCCGACGACACGATGGTGTGCGACGGTGGCGTACCCGACCTCCTCGGCGATGCGGTGGGCCTGCGACCGTCCGTCGAGGTCGTCGACCTCCTGAAGGCCGACCACGTCGGGGCGCTGGGACCGCAGGTACCGGACGAGGCCGGCCATCCGTTCGTCGTGGGGCGGGTTGGTCCCCCACACGTTGATCGTCAGCACCGTCAGTTGCACGCTCGGCCCCACACTGCGGTCGGTTCATCATGCCCCGTCGGTGGCGCCGACCGTCGCGGTGGCTGCGGCCAGGGAGCGAGCAGCGCGGTCGGGGGGCTGGGCTAGGTTCGGTGTGATGGCTGACACGCCGCTGGCCGCGGGGAAGGTTCCCGTCGACCTCCTCGCCTCGCTCCTCGACGGCTTCGGCCCGACACCGCCGGAGGTCCGGGTCGGGCCGGGGATCGGGGAGGACGCCGCCGCCCTCGACCTCCCCGCCGGAACCCTGGTCGTGGCCACCGACCCGGTGACCCTCACGGGCAGCGACGTCGGCGCGTTCGCGGTCGTGGTGAACGCCAACGACGTCGCCGTCATGGGCGCCACACCACGGTGGTTCCTCGCCTCGGTGCTGCTCCCGCGGGGGACGACGGAACCGGAGCTGCGTGAGCTCTTCGCCGACCTGCGCACGGCGCTCGACGACGTCGGCGCCACTCTGATCGGGGGCCACACGGAGGTCACCGCGGCGGTCACCCAGACCGTCGTGGTCGGCCAGATGCTCGGTCTGGTGGACGACCGGCGGGTCGTCGCCACCTCCGGAGCGCGGCCCGGTGACGTCCTCGTGCAGGCTGGACCCGTCCCGGTCGAAGGCGCCGCCGTCCTCGCGGCCGAGGCGGCCGACCGGCTCGGCGAGGTCGACCGCGCCACGCTCGACGCCGCACGGAACGCCATCCGCGACCCGGGGATCTCCGTGGTCGACGGCGCGATCCTCGCCGCGCAGCTCGGCGCAACAGCGTTGCACGACCCGACCGAGGGCGGCTTGGCGTCCGGCCTGCACGAGCTCGCACGGGCGTCGAGGGTGGGGCTACGGGTGGACGCCGACGCGATCGCGTGGTTCGAACCTGGCCTGTCGGTGTGTCGGGCTCTGGGTGCGGACCCGTGGGCGACGCTGGCGTCGGGCTGCCTGCTCGCGACCTTCCCGCCCGACACGGCCCGCGAGGCCGTCGATGAGCTGCACCGCCATCGCGTGATCGCCGCGACGGTCGGCGACGTGATCGAGGGGGAAGGCGTCACGAGGCGATCCGGGGAACCGGTCGGGTGGCCCGAGCGCGACGAGATCGCGCGCCTGACCTGACGCGCGTCGTACCTCGCTCGGTCAGGCGGCGGGAGCCGTCGGGGCGCGCGTTACCCGGTGGTCACGGGGTGGCGCGGGGGCCCGGCGTCCCGACGAACTCGAGGCTGGCCATCATCTCGTCGAGGACCTGCTTCTTCGTCTCGAAGGCGAGTTCGCCGGCGTCGTAGGTCGCCGCGATGAGCGTCGCCCCATCGACGTCGACGGCATAGCGGTAGACACCCATGCCCTCGGGGACGCTCGCCTGACCGGTGCCGTCACCCTCGATGCGGACAGCCTGACGACCAGCGACGGTGGTCTCCTCCCGGCTCGTCACCTCAACGGCGGTGTCCTCCTCCGTGACCCGCTCGAAGGGCACGTTGTCCACGCGGACGGCGATGGCGATCTCGAACCCGATCTCGGTTCCCGGCTCGATCTCAATGGGTGCCGGGTCGAACAAGCTGCACTCCGCAACGACGTCACCTGTGTTGGTCTCCCAGTCCGCGGGGTAATCGATCCGGTACGACGCCTCCGGGTTCTCGCACGTCGCGGTCCGGGCCATGGGTCCGGTCGCCGCCGGGGTGGTGGGGGTCGTCACCGTCTCGGCGGGGCTGGTCGGGGTGGCCGGCTCCTCTTCCGGTGCGCGCTGGCAGGCGGTCACGGCCAGCATGATGACGGCCAGGAGAAGCACGAACCGCGACATCAGGGTTCCTCTCGTTGTGCGTGTTGTTGGTCGGCCACATGAGATGAGCCGCGCGACGGGAACGTCGGCGTTCGCACCGTAGGGGCCGACCGGGTCGGCGCAGCAGACGGACCCCGCCGGACGGGTACGACACCCAGGACCGAGCCGGCCGCTCCTCGCCACGATCACGGGGCGACGGTATCCCCGCCTGGCAGGATTAGGGTCGTCGATGCTGAGGTCCGACTGGCCTCGGCGCGGCGAGCAGTTGATCGGGGAGGGTGCATGCGCATCGGTGAGCTCGCCGATGAGGTCGGCGTCGACCCCAAGACGATCCGCTACTACGAGTCGATCGGGCTGCTGCCCGAACCGCCCCGCACGGCCGCGGGCTACCGCGAGTACGGCCCGGAAGACGTCGACCGGTTGGGGTTCGTCCGCCGCGCGACAGAACTGGACCTGCGCCTCGATGAGATCCGGGAGATCCTGGCGCTTCGTGACCGGGGCATGCGCCCGTGCGACTACGTCCTGGAGGTCGCGAGACAGCGGATCACCGAGTTGGACCAGCGCATCATGCAGATGCGCCGAGCTCGGAACGAGCTGGAACGCCTCCTGGCACGCACCCCATCAGCCGAGCAGGGAGGCCGCTACTGCGAGCTGATCGAACATCGCCCCTGAACGGGGCGTGAACGCTCGTGGGGTGACGCAAGGGTCTACAGCGCCACTGATCCCCGCAGGGCGTCGAGGGTCAGCCGCCATAGCTCCATGTGATCCGGGGGCGGATCGCGCTCGGTGTGCAGCCGGTTGGTGAGGAGGACGGCGACCGCCTCCGCCCGGGGCACCACAACGATCTCACAGCCGGTGAAGCCTCCGTGACCGAAGCCGACCCTCTCGCGTCCCCAGTCGCAGCGACGCGTCCACCACCCTCGGCCCTGCCCGCGGTCGTAGGGCTCACGGAGGAACCGTTCCAGGGTCGAACGATCCCAGATGCTCGCCCCGCCGTTCAGCGTGTCGGACAGCGCGCCGCCGAACGCAGCGAGGTCCGATGCGGTGGAGAAAGCACCTGCCGATCCCGCCACGCCTCCGAAGGCGTGAGCGGCGTTGCCGTCCTGTACCTCGCCGACGAGGGTGTGGGTTCGCCAGTGGCGGAAGTCGCCCGGGGATCCGTCCACGGCCTCGGGATCGTTCGTCTCGATCATCCGCTGCTCCGTGCGGTTGCCCGTCGAGGTGGCGGCGATCAACCCACGGGTCTGTTCCAGCGGCTGGAAGCACGTGGCCGTCATGCCGTGCGGCGTGAAGATCTCCCGTTCGCAGAACCGGTCGAGCCGCTCACCGGTCACCTGTTCGACGATCCCACCGAGGAGGATGAAGCCGAGATCCGAGTAGCGCCGGCGACGGTCCGCGCGATGCCTGACGCCGTGGTGGCAGACCCACTCGAGCGCCTCGTCGCGCTGCTTGGCGTAGAGGTAGACGGGCTGCCACGCGGCGAGGCCGCCTCGGTGGGTGAGCAACTGATCGACGGTGAGGGGAGCCGGGTCCGATCCGAGCGCGGGGAGGAAGGCCTTCGCCGGCGTGTCGAGGGCGATCTCACCGTCCGCCTCGAGCCGCATGATCGCCGACGTGGTGAACACCTTCGTGATCGACGCGATGTCGAAGATCGTGTCCTTCGTCATGGGTCGCGGGTGCTCGATCGGACCGTCGTGGTCGTGGGTCTGCGCCCACCCGTAGGCACGGTGGAAGACGGCGACTCGACCGCGCGAGATCAGGACAACGGCCCCTGGAGTGACCGGGCCGGGGACGAGGTCACCGAGACTTCGGTGGAGCAACTCCAGCGGGTCCACATCCGAACGAGAGCCGGTCACGGGGTACGGGTCTCCTGCGTCAGGCCGGCGGGAGCCGGGGGGTCGCACCGGATGGTCAGGTTTGGGTTCCGCTCACGAGCACCCGGCGAAGTTCCAGGCGATCGTCGAGGACGACCAGATCGGCGCGTGCGCCCGGCCGGAGCACGCCGAGATCGCCACGCTGCAGTAGGCGAGCGGGGACGGCCGCGGCCGCATCGAGGGCGTCTGCGAGTGGGACGCCGAGTCGGTGCAGGTTGCGGACGGCATCGATCATGGTCAGGGCGCTGCCGGCGAGGGTGCCGTCCTCTCGGCGGGCCTCCCCGTCGACGACCTCGACGGTGACGTCGCCGAGCCGGTAGCTGCCGTCACCGACGCCAGCGGCGGCGATGGCGTCGGTGACGAGCGCGAGCCGCCCCGCTGCGGCGCGCCACGCGAGCTTCACGGTCTCTGCCGCGAGGTGGTGGCCGTCGACGATCAACGTGACCACGACGTCGTCTCGGGTGAGGGCGACGCCGACGACCCCCGGCCTGCGAGGGGTCATCCGCGTCATCGCGTTGAACAGATGGGTGACGGCTCGCACCCCTCGGTCGAACGCCGCATGGGCGGTCTCCGCGTCGGCGTCGGTGTGTCCGGCTGAGACCAGGATGCCCCGGCCACGGAGGAGATCGACGAGCTCGAGGGCCCCCGGCAGTTCCGGCGCGAGCGTGACCGTCGTGACGTGTCCGGCCGACACGATGCGCTCCAGCAGGCCACGCTCGGGATCTCGACGCGGCCCGGCCGGGTGCGTGCCAAGCCGCTGGCGCGACAGGAACGGGCCTTCGAGGTGGGCACCGACGATCCGGGGCAGGACCTCACCCCCGCCGCCTCCATGGCGCCGGGCCGTCTCCATCACCCGCACCGCGGCGACGAGGCGCTCCTCGGGGGCGGTGATGAAGGTCGGCTGGTATGCCGTGACACCGGTGCGCACCAGCGCCTCGCCCGCCGTCCGGTACCCGTCCGGATCCGCGCCCAGCAGGTCGACGCCGCCGAACCCGTTCACCTGTAGATCGACGAAGCCGGGGGCGGCGAGGCCTCCTCGCCCCGCGGGGCTCACCCCCACCAGGGCGACGCGGCCCTCGTCGATCTCGACGTCGCCGGGCACGATCTCCCCGTCGACGAGTGCGGCGGCGGCCCCCAGACGCGTCATCCCGGCCCTTCGATCACGAGCCGTCGCGGACGGCCCCCCGCCGGAGCAGGGACGGTGAGGGGGCCGCGGCCCGGCGTGAGCGAGCCCAGGATCCGGCTGCCGCGCGCGCCGGTGCAGCTCGGGAGGGTGCCGGCGATGCCGTTCCAGCTGAGGAAGCCCAGGACGGCGAAGGCGTACGCCTCCTTGCTGTCGGGGGGCAGCCCCCAGACGTCCGAGGTGACGACGTCGGCCGGGGCGAGCTCGGCTGCGAGTATCCGCATGAGCGTCGCGTTGCGGACCCCGCCGCCGCTTGCGGTGACGCGCCCGACCGCGAACGGGCGGAGCGCGTCGGCGATCACCCGCGCGGCGGCGGCGGTGAGCGTGGCGAGGACGTCCTCGAGCTCGCCGACGGGCGCCCGCGCGAGCGCCTCGTCGAGGTAGGGGCGGTTGAAGCGCTCCTTGCCGGTCGTCTTCGGAGGTGACCGCCGGTAGTAGGGATCGTCGAGGAGCACGTCGAGCAGCACGTCGTTCACCTGCCCGCGGGCCGCGAGCGTTCCGCCCTCGTCCCAGCCTGCGCCGTCGCGGTGCCGGCGGACCGCGGCGTCGAGGAGCGCGTTCGCTGGTCCGACGTCGAAGGCGACCGGATCGGTGTTGGGCGTGACGACGGTGAGGTTCGCGATCCCGCCGAGGTTGAGGGCCGCCTCCGGCTGCTCCGAGCCGCCGAGGAGGAGGGCGTCCACGAGGCTGACCAGCGGCGCGCCCTGACCTCCCGCGGCGACGTCGCGGACGCGGAGATCGGAGATCACCGGCAGACCGGTGCGTTCGGCGATCCATGCGGGGTTGCCGAGCTGCAGGGTGCCGCGCACCGCTCCGTCCTCCACCCAGTGGTGGACGGTCTGTCCATGCGAGACGACGAGGTCGGGGCGGTCGGTGCTGAGCGCATCGATGCCAGCGGCCCCCGCGTTCGCGAACGTCTGGCCGAGTTCGCTGTCGAGCCTGCACAGCTGCGCCGCGGTCAGGCTGTGGCCGGACAGCACGCTGTCGAGGAGGTCGCGCACAGCGGCTGGGAAGGGATGCGTCGTGGCCCCCAGCGTCCGGACGCGGATGCTCTCGTCGGGCAGGCGCACGTCGGCGGCGGCGACGTCGACGGCATCCGCGGACGTGCCCGACATGAGCCCGATCACGATCATCCCGGCGGGACGCCGATAGCGGCCCGGACCGCGCCCCCGGCTTCGTCGAGCCGCCGTCGTGCCGTCTCCGCATCGACCCCGGCGGCGATGCTGACGATCGCGGTCTTCACGTCGCTGTCCGCCGCTTCCAGCGCCTCATGGACCGCGGCCGGACCCGCACCGGTGGCTTCGGCGACGATCCGGCGGGCCCGCTCCCGGAGCTTGTCGTTCGTCGCCTGCACATCCACCATCAGGTTGCCGAAGGTCCTGCCGAGCCGGACCATGGCGACGGTCGAGATCGTGTTGAGCACGAGTTTCTGCGCCGTCCCGGCCTTCAGGCGTGTCGAGCCGGCGATGACCTCTGCACCGACCGGGATCTCGATCGGATGGTCGACCCGGGCGCTGAGCGGCGTGCCGGGGTTGCAACTCACGCCGACGGTGAGGGCTCCGGCCGCGCGCGCCGCATCGACCGCTGCCAGGACGTAGGGGGTGCGGCCGGACGCGGCGAGCCCGACAACCGCGTCCCCGTGGTCCACCCCCGACTCGATGATGTCCCGCTCCGCGGCGTCGGTGTCGTCCTCGGCCCCCTCGACCGCGGTCTTCCCGGCGTCGGGGCCACCGGCGAGGAGCGCGACGACACGACCGGGATCGACACCGAACGTCGGGCCGCACTCTGCGGCGTCGAGCTGCGCCAGCCGCCCCGACGTGCCCGCACCGACGTAGACCAGCCTCCCACCGACCCGCAACCGCTCGACGATCGCGTCGATCGCCGCGGTCAACAGGTCCGTGGCCGTCGCGACCGCGGCGGGGACGGTGGCGTCCTCGCGGTTCATGAGGCGGACGAGTTCGCCGGTCGGGCGCAGGTCCAAGTCGGCGAGGTCGGGGCGGACCTGCTCGGTGAGGAGGTCGCCGACGTCGCGGTCAGCCATCTCGTTCCTCTCCGGTCAGAGCCGCGGTGAGCGCGTCCCACACCGCCTCGGGATCGCGGGTTGCGAGGTAGTCCATGTGCCCGCAGGCCTCGTAGCCCCAGGTCCAGATGTCGTCGACCCCCTCGGCGCGTGCCGCGCGGACGGCGGCGTGGATGTCGTCGCGGTCCTCGGGGCCGAGCCCGAACCCTTGGATCCAGATCTGCGGGGTGAGATGGTGCGCGGCGGCGAGGTCACGGACCTTGCGGGCGAAGCGAGCGACGAACGCGGACGCGGGCTGCCCGAAGACCTTCCAGTACGGGTCGGTGGCGATGGTGTCGAGCCCGTCGGCGGTCGCGACCGCGGCCCAGTCCCGCAGGCCGAGACTGCCCTCGACGAGGGGCAGGAGGCAGACGGTGCTGCGTCCACCGCGCGACGACACGTGGGCAACGAGCTCACGCACGAACTCGACCAGGCAGCGCTCGCGGAACGCGACGACCTCGTCGGTCAGCTCGCGCGGCATGTCGCCACCGTGTTCCTCGCGGAACCGCGCCCGGCAGGCGCCACACCGGCAGGCCCAACGGTCCTCGTCGAGGCCGAACCGCTCCGGATGCGCCCAGTGCGGCTCGTCCCAGAAGATCCGGTCCGCTCCCGTCTCGACCGCGGTGTCCGCCCACCGCTTCACGAGTTCGCGGAACGCGTTGCGGTTCAGACAGGCGGCGCCGACGCGGCGGTCGTTGTCGAAGACCTGACCCAGCTCGGGATGGCTGGCGGTGAACAGGCTCTCCGCCTCCCCTCCGAACGCGTGGCCCACCCCCCACGGCCCGATCTGGACCTCGAGCCCGACGTCGTGGGCGGCCGCGACGAGCCGGCCCATCTGCAGGGGGTAGTAGTTGAGGTCGTTCTCGCTCATCGTGTGCAGCACAGCGGTGAAGCCACGCGACGCCAGGTCCTCCATGTCCGCTTCCACATGGCGCAGGATCCGGTTGCCGAAGTACGAGGCGCCGATGGCCACACCGTGCTCCTTGGCTCAGCCTTTGACGGACCCGGCGATCATGCCCTGGGTGAGCCGCCGGTGGACGAAGAGGAAGAAGACGACGACCGGCAAGGTGAAGAGCACGCTCGCGGCCATGATCCCTCCCCAATCGATGTGTGCGAGGCCCTCGAACCGCGCGAGCGCGACGGGGAGGGTGTAGGTCTGCTCGTCGGTGATGAACGTGAGCGCGACGAAGAACTCCCGCCACGCAGCGATGAACGCGAAGACGCCGACCGCGGCGAGGCCGGGTCCGGCGAGCGGCAGGACCACCCGGAGCATCGCCCCGACGCGCGTCGCCCCGTCGACCATCGCCGCCTCCTCCAGCTCCTCCGGGATACCGAGGAAGAAGCCGCGGAGGATCCAGATCGACAGCGGCGTCGTGAACGCCATGTAGGTGACGACGAGCCCGAGGAGCGAGTCGAGCAAGCCGAGGTTCCGCATGACGATGAACAGCGGGATGATGAGCGCCGCGATCGGGAACATCTGCGTGCTCAGCACGACGAGGACGAGGTAGCGGCGCAGCGGCAGCTTGAAGCGGGCCAGCGAGTAGCCGGCGAGCGCCGCGACGCTGACGCCCGCGACCGTGGTGGTCACCGCGACGATCAGCGAGTTCCGCAGGTACGTCGCGAAGCCGCGGCGGAGCACGTCGACGTAGCGTTCGAGCACCAGTTCGCTGGGGATGAAGATCGGGGTCGCGGTAAGGATCTCCGGGCGGGGCTTGACCGAGGTGAGGATCATCCACAAGAACGGGAAGACGGCGAACAGGCCGACCGCCACTGCGGAGACGGCGATGCCGACGCGTCCCACCGTCCGGCGGATCACAGCTGCTCGTCCTCGTCTCTGGCGACGCGGATGTACAACAGCGTGAAGGCGACGAGGACCACGAACAGCGCAACCGCCAGCGCCGAGCCCATCCCGAAGTTCAGGCGGGTGAACGCCTCCCGGTAGACGGTGACGACGATCACCTCCGTGCGGCGTGCCGGTCCTCCACCGGTCATCACCATGACCTGGTCGAAGATCTTGAAGTCCCAGATCGTCGATATCACGAGCAGGACGAGGATGAGCGGCTTCAGCATCGGAAGCGTGACGTAGCGCAGACGCTTCCACGCGGTGGCGCCGTCGATCTGGGCCGCCTCGTGGACCTCCTTCGGGATCGACTGCAACCCCGCCAGCAGCGAGATCGCGACGAACGGGAACGACTGCCACACGACGACGAGCCAGACGACGAAGAGGGCCGGCACGCGGGCGTTGAACCACGGGTAGCCCGCGAACGTCTCCAGGCCGACCCCGGCGAGCGCCCAGTTCACGATCCCGTACTGGTCGTTGAACATCCACTTCCAGACGATCGTCGCCGCGACCGCGGGCACCGCCCAGGGCAGCAGCACCAGGACTCCCAGCAGCACCCGGCCGCGGAACCTCTGGTTCAGCAGCAGCGCAACCGCCAGTCCCAACAGCATGGTCCCGGCGACGGCCGAGAGCCCGAGAAGCGCCGTCTGGACGAAGACCATGCGCAGGTGGCTGTTGCGGAACAGCTCGATGTAGTTCCCGAGCCCCACGAACTCCATATCGCCGGTGACCAGCGACTGCAGCCCCGCCTCGTGGACCGACAGCCAGAAGGTGCGCGCGAGCGGGTAGAAGATGACGCCGAAGATGACGATCACGGCGGGCACGACGAGCACGATCGGTAGCGCCCGGGATTCGAACCACGTCCGGTCCCACCTCGCCTGCGGCGGCGCCGGCCCGCCGGGCCGCCGCAGACGTGGGTCTTGCGTCGGGGTCTGTGCCGGTGCGGACACGGACGTTCCTCAGCCGGCGAAGGCCTCGTTCATGCGCTCCGCGACCTCGTTGAGGGCCTCCTCGACGGTGCGCTCACCTCCCAGGATCTGCTCCATCGCGGTGACGAAGACGCCTTCACCCTCGAGCGTGCCCCACGCGCCCGACGCCGGGTAGGTGCGGGAGTGGTCGCGCAGCTGCTCGGCGAAGGGGCTGTACAGGGGGTCGTCGAGCAGCCCGGAAGCCTCGATCCCGCTCTCGGTCCCCGGAAGGAAACCGAGTTCCGTCGCGAACTCCGCGACCCGTTCCTCTTCCAGCATGTGGTTGATGAACTGCTGGGCGAGATCAGGGTTGTCGCTGCCCTCGAAGATGACGAAGTGGCTGCCTCCGGCGAACGCGGCGCGGTTGCCGGCCGGCCCTTCGGGGGTCAGGACCGACTCGACCTTGCCCTCGAGGTCCGGGGCGCTGTCGAGGATGGCGGACAGATCCCACCCCCCGCCGATCATCATCGCGAAGTCGCCGGCCGCGAAGGCCTCGCGTAGGTCGGCGGAGTTCCACCCCAGCGCGCCTTCCGGAGCCCAGCCACGCTCGAACAGGTCCGCGTAGGTGGTCCAGGCCTCGACCGCCTCGGGCGAGTTGATCCTCGACTCCCACGTGCCGCCGGTCTCGACGGCGATCTCACCGCCCCACTGCCAGATCATCGGTAGGTACAGGTGCGTGTACCCGCCGATCACCCCGAACGGGAAGAGATCGGTCTGGTCGTCGATCACCTTCCCGGCCTCGATGAGCTCGTCCCAGGTCTGTGGCGGCTCCAAGCCGAGATCCTCGAAGACATCGGATCGGTAGATCAGCGCACGCGCACCTGCGTACCACGGGGCACCCAACGTCTCGCCCTCGATCGTCCCGCTCTCCACGAGGCTCTCGACGAAGTCCTGCTCGCCGGTCTGTACGGCAGCCAGTGCGCCCATCTCGCCGAACTCCGGCGTCCAGGTGGTACCCATCTCGGCGACGTCTGGCGTGCGGTCACCGGCGATCGAGGTGACGAACTGGTCGTGCGCTGCCGGCCACGGGACGAACTGCAGGTCCACGGTGGCGCCGGTGTCTTGCTGGAAGGCTTCGACCTGGTCGCGGACGATGTTCTCGACCGCTTCCGTGCCCGGCTGCATGATCCAGACCTCGATGCTCCCAGCAGCGGCGTCGCCCTGTTGCCCGTCAACCGGCTGGTCGGTGTCCGTCTCCGTCTCGGCGCCGCCACAGGCGGCGAACACCAGCAACAGAGCGGCGATCGCCGCTAGCTTGGACCGTGTTCGTTCCATCATCCCTCTCCCCTCTGGGACGCTGCATGCGTCCCGGTTGGTTCGTTCGTCGGCCGCCTGCTCGCTCCGTGACGGTGGAGGAGGAGACGTTCGTGGCAGGTGCGGTCATCGCGGGCGAGCAGCGCCGCGCCGTCGAGCGGATCTCCCTGTGGCGGGGTGACAACGGCTGTGGGTGCGAGCTGTGCGAGCTGTTCCCGGAAGGGGTCGAGGAGCAGATCGCGGTTCGAGAAGAGGCCGCCGGCCCACGACACCGCGACAGACCAGGAGGCGGCATCCGATCGCGGTGTGCGCGCCGCGAGTCGTTCGACGGCCGCAGCCGCGCTCCGGGCGAGATCTTCGGCGGCGTGCGTCCAGATCATCTGTGCGATCTCGTCACCGGCACGGGCTGCAACCGCCACCGCGTCGCTGAAGCCGGCGACGACGCGTGCAGGGTTCGTCGCCCCGTGGATGCGGGCAGGCAGGTTGTACAGCGGCCCGAGCCGATCCTCGGCGAGCTCGACGAGCACGGTGGGCGCGCCGCGACCATCACGGCGGGCGAGCGCAGCAGCGAGCCCGGAGCGCCCGATACGGAAGCCGCTGCCTGCGTCGCCGAGCAGGTAGCCACAACCGTCGACATGCACCGGTTCGCCGGTCGGGGAGACACCGAGCGTGGCCGCGCCCGTCCCTGCGAGCACGACGACGCCGGGGCGCCCGCCCAGCGCGCCCGCGTGAGCGATCGTCACGTCACTGGCAACGACCGATCTCACCTGTCCGTGCAGGCCGCTCAGGGCCTCGACGACTCGCTCCAGCTTCGTCGACGCCTGTTGCATGCCGGTCAGTCCGAGCGCCGCGCCCTGAACCGGCGGAGGATCCAGACGCTCGGTGAGCCGCCGGAGCGTGTCGACGACCGCCTGCTCACCGTCCAGATCGATGACCGTCGCCTCCGTCGCCTCCGTCACGACCTCCCCTGGCGTGCCGTCGACCACGACCACACCGCGGCAGCTCGTCCTGCCGAAGTCGTACGCGACGACAGCGGTCATCGTGAACTCGGCCGCCAGCTGCCGCCCCGACGGTAAGTCATCACCGACCCCGAGGCTGGCGATGCGATCATGCATCGCCGCCCTGGTGGAGTCGTACGGGCGGCCGCGGACCTCGCTCGATGATCACCTTCCCCGGGTTCAGGATGCTCCCCGGGTCGAAGGCATCCTTGACCCAACCGTGCACGTCAACGCCGGTCTGGCCCAACTCGCGCGCCAGGTGAGCGCGCTTGAGGACACCCACACCGTGCTCGCCGGTCACCGTGCCTCCGAGGCGCAGCGCGAGCTCGACGATGTCGTCGAACGCCGCACGGGCCACTGCCATCCCGGAGACATCGTCGCGGTCGAACACGATCGTCGGATGCATGTTCCCGTCACCGGCATGCCCGAACGTGCCGATGACCACCCCGCGCGCGGCGGAGATCTCCTCGATGCCGGCCAAGAGCTCCGGGACGCGGGCCGGCGGGACCGCGACGTCGTCGAGGAGCGTCGCACCCTGCCGTTCGAGCGCCTCGTACGCCAACCTGCGGACTGCCATCAGTTCGTCGGCCTCGTCCCGGTCCGACGACCTGGCGACGAACACGGCCCCAGCACCGCGACAGCACCGTTCGATCGTCTCCAACTCTTCTCCCGCCTCCGCGCCTGCGACGTCGGATTGGGCAACCAGCAGGGCGCCCGTATCAGGGCCGAACCCCATCCGCTTCCACTCGTTGATCGCCTGGATGGTCGTGCGGTCGAGCACCTCGAGCAGTGCGGGCACCGTCCTGCGCATGATCCGGGCGATGGCGTCGCCACACGACGCGAGGGCTCCGAACGTCGCCACGAGCGTGGCGGGAGGGGGACGTCGCGGGCGGAGACGGAGCGTCGCCTGCGTGATGATGCCGAGGGTCCCCTCCGAACCGACGAAGAGCGCGACGAGGTCGTAGCCGGCGACGCCTTTGACCGTCCTCCGTCCGAAGCGGGCGACGCGGGCGTCGGCGAGGACGACCTCCAGGCCGAGAACGAAGTCGCCGGTCACGCCGTACTTCACGCAGCAGAGTCCGCCGGCGTTCGTCGCCAGGTTCCCGCCGATCGTGGAGAACTCCCGGCTCGCCGGATCTGGCGGGTACCACAGCCCGTGAGCGGCGACCGCCGCCGCCAGCGCGGAGTTCAGCACTCCCGGTTCGACGACGGCCAAGAGGTTGTCGGGGTCGATCTCGACGATGCGGTCCATCCGCATCAGTGACACGATGATGCATCCGTCTATCGCGTTCGCCGCCCCGGACAGGCCCGAGCCGGCGCCCCGTGGCACCACCGGCGTACCCGACTCGGCGGCGATCCGCACGACCGTCGCCACCTCCTCAGCATCCCGCGGCAGGACGACACAGGCGGGATCGCCGGCCTCGGTGAGCCCCGCACGATCGCGCCGATAAGAGCCGAGGACGTCCCGGTCGGAGATGACCGCGTCTGTGGGCAGGACGACGCGGAGATCGTCCACGACGGTCACTGCAACCTCCCGGGCTCCACGCGACCGTAGCTGCTGGCTCGTCCGAGGTGCGCCAGACCGGGGTCACGTCACAGGAAGAACCGACCGAAGATGGTGAACAGGAGACTGAGCACCACCGAGATCAGCAGCATCGACACGATCGGGATGTAGACCCGGGTGTTGTGACCTTCGATGCGGATGTCTCCGGGGAGGCGACCGAACCAGGACAAGGCTCCGGACCAGATCAGCACGCCGACGATGACCGCCCCCACCCCCAGGGCGATCACCAGCATCCCGACCGTCCGGTTCACCTGCCCGATGCTACGCCGGGCCACTGCCGAGCGCGTGGTCGCCGGACGGCGGCCGCTGCGGTCAGGGACGGTCGGGTCGTTCGCCGGGGGGCGCCTCGAGCGGGTCGCCGGGGATCGGCCGACCGGAACGCAGCAGACCCAGCGCCTCATCCGGTGGCATGCCGCGCGGCAGCCGGGATCGCACCACCCGCACCGGAACCCCCGCCGCCACCGAGAACGGCGGGACGTCGCGGTTGACCAGGCAGTGGCTCGCGATCACCGAGCCGTCACCGACGTCGACGCCGCGCAGGACCGACGCTTTCTCCCCGATCCACACGTCACGACCGATGCGGACGGGGGCCTTGACGATGCCTTGGTCCTTGATCGGGACGTCGAGGCGATCGAAGCGGTGGTCGAAGTCAACGACGTACACCCAGTCGGCGATGATGCTGGCGCCGCCGACCTCGACATCGAGGTAGGCGTTGACGACGTTGTCGCGGCCCATGACCACCTTCTCGCCGAGCGTGAGCTGCCCTTCGTGAGCGCGGAGCTTGTTGTCGTTCCCGATCCAGCACCACGGACCGATCACGAGCCGGCCGTGTCCGGGGCGGGCGTACAGCTCCACCCGCCGACCGGTGAACACCAGACCCTGGAACTCCACGCCGGGGCTGCGCAGTCGGTGCCACAGGTAGCGACGGAACAGCTGGCGGTACTGGGCCGTGTGCATCCGTCGATGCAGCGCGAACCGGATGGCCTGGCGCCATCCCCAACGGGGGTAGCGCAGCCGCGGTGGTGGCCGCAACCGCAGGGCGTCGGGCAAGTCCAGCTCCGCTGCGAGGTCGGAGGCGAGCAACGCGGCACGGCGAGTGCTCTCCCGTGCGACCGCTGCGGCGACCGCCCGGTCGACGTGGTGACGGAGCGCCTCGTCGACGACGTCCTGGTCGACGTGCGCTGTGACAGCGTCGGGCTCGCTCATCGTGAAGCCGCCGTGAAGCCCTCAGGTCTTCCGTGCGTGGAGGATGACGTTGTAGAACAGGTCACGTGGCACGACGCGCGACAGCAGCCGTTCGTCGAGCGTCTGCAGGCGGAGGAACGTGCGGTGGGCCCAGTGGGCCCAGCGCGCCCCGAGCTTGCCGGGGGCCGTCGAGCCCTCGATGGTGCGCACCGCCCAACCGAACCAGTTGGCGGTGAGATCCTCGGTGACCGTCCGGACGTCGCCGAAGCCGGCGTCGTGGGCGATCCGTTCCACGTCACCGGGCGCGAAGGTGTGCAGGTCGACCTCCCACTCCAACGCGGACACGTCCGGGTCGCCGTCGAACTCACCGTGGTCCTCGCCGGTGTGACCGGGCGGGCGGCGCCACGACCGCAGTGGTGGCAGTGCCGTCACCGCCCGGAACCCGAGGTAGGTTCCCCGCTTCACCCGCCGCAGGATCCTGTCGCCCCACAGGCTGGGCTCCCCGGCGACCACCAGCGACCCTCCCGGCTTGAGGATCCGGTAGGCCTCGCGGACAGCCGCCGCGGGATCGGGCAGGTGGTGCAGGAACGCGTGGCCGATCACCAGGTCGAAGCGCTCGTCGGCGTACGGCAGTGCCTCCGCGTCCGCGTGCGCGGCCGCCACCTGCAGGCCGTGCTCGGAGGCGTTGCGGACACACACGGCCAGCATCCCCTGCGAGATGTCGGTGACGTGCACGTCGTCGCCGACGATCCCCGCCTGCCACAGGTTGGTCACGAAGAACCCGGTGCCCGCGCCGACCTCCAGGACGTGGTCGAAGCGCCCGCCGTCGGGGATGGCTTTCCGGAACCGGTCACGGGAGTAGGAGATGCAGCGCTCGTCGTAGGAGATCGAGAACTTCGCGTCGTAGTTCCGCGCCTCCCAGTCGTGGTAGACGGACTGCTTCTGCTTGATCCCCATCTGGGAGACGTCCCGGCGGGTGCCGGTGCGGTTGGCGGCCATGGTCCCTCCATGCCTGTTCGCGGTCGCACTACCGTCCGGTGAACTCCCCCTTCCCCGGTCCCTGCTCGATGAAGCTGCGCACTCCGATCCGCGCATCTTCGGTGGCGAAGCACTGAGCGAACAGGGACGACTCCAGGCGCACGCCCTCCTCGAGCGCCATCTCGACGCCGTCGCTGATCGCCTGTTTGGCCAGCCGCAAGGCGTAGGGGCCGGCGGCGAACCCGGCCGCTGCCGCCACCGCCGCGTCGTACAGCTCGGCGGCGGGGTACACCCGGTCGACCAGCCCCCAACGCTCCGCCTGCTGGGCGGACACAGTCCGTCCGGAGTAGATCAGGTCCTTGGCCCGCGACAGGCCGATCAGACGCGGTAGACGCTGGGTCCCGCCGGCGCCGGGGATCAGCCCGAGCAGGATCTCCGGTTGGCCGAGCGTGGCATCATCGGCGGCGTACCGGAAGTCGCATGCCATCGCCAGCTCGCACCCGCCACCCAGGGCGTAGCCGTGCACGGCGGCGATCGTCACCTGCGGCAGCTGCTCCACCGCGGCGAGGCTGTCGCGCAGCAGCGGCCCCAGCTCGTCTCGGGCGGTGCGGACGTCGAGGCCGGGGAACTCCTTGACGTCGGCCCCGGCCGCGAAGACGTTCGGGCCGCCCCACACCACCACCGCTCCCACGTCGTCGCGGTCACGGGCTTCACGCGCTGCCTCGGCGAGCTCCCGCCACACCTGCCGGCTGAGCGCGTTCATCTTGGGGCGGTCCAGGCGGATGGTCCCCACCCGGCGTGCGGCATCCACCTCGAGCGTCACGTAGTCACCCATGAAGGACCGATCGTCTCCGGCGACGAGCGGGCGATCGTGCGCCGGTCCGCGGTGTGTGCTGCCCCGACCGGTGGCGCTTGTTGCAGCACGAGTTGATCTCGAGCGTCGATCGCCCTCGCGTAGCCTCCCTCGGAAAGGCGCCGCGGAGTGTAGAGGAGCGGTCGGGTGCGCGAGCCGTGAGCCGCCAGACCCTCCTGGCCGTGGCGGGCGGGTTCGGCGCTGGGTTCCTCGCCGGTTTGTTCGGCATCGGCGGTGGTGTGCTGCTGGTCCCGGTGCTGGTGCTGGTGCTGCACCGCCCGCAACACGTCGCACATGCCACGTCGCTCGTGGCGATCGTGATCCCTGCCGCGGTGGGTGCCACCCGGTTCGCGTTCGACGGGGCAGTGGCCTGGTTGGGAGCCGCGACCGTGGCGGTCGGGGCGGTGGCTGGGGTCCAGGGCGGGGCGTGGCTGATGCCACGCGTCCGGGAACGACGGCTGCGGTGGCTGTTCGCGGGGTTGCTCGCGGTCATGGCGGTCCGGCTACTGGTCTCCGGCTCGTCCGAACCGACCGGCGGGGGCGCTGTGGTGCACGTCGCTTGGTCGTCGCTCGCCGCGCACCTCGGCCTGGGGTTGGTCACCGGCGCGGTGTCGGCCCTGCTCGGCATCGGCGGGGGTGCGATCATCGTGCCGGCGCTGGTCATCCTGTTCGGGTACGGCCAGCACCTGGCCGAGGGCACGTCGTTGGCGATCATCCTGCCGACCGCGGCGCTCGGTGCGCTCACCCACGCCCGTCGCGGGTACAGCGATTGGCGGGCGGGACTCGAGCTGGGGCTCGGCGGGATGATCGGGGCGCTGCTCGGCGCGGAGCTCGCCCTGGCGCTCCCGGCGCCGGTGCTGTCGCGAGCGTTCGCCGTGTTGCTGGCGGTCGTCACCGTCCTGCTGGTCCGTGAGGCTCGCTCGGACGACGAGCAGCACCCAGAGGCGGACGGGGCCGACCGGGTGTCGGTCCGCCCGCTCAGCCCGGAGCTGACGGATGCGTGGCTGGACTTCCTCGGCGGCGACGCGTTCCCGGATGGGCAGCCGTGGGCGGGTTCCTACTGCGCCTACGACACCTTCCCGGGGCCGGCCGACGAGTTCGATCCGAGCGACGCCGCCCGCAACCGTGCCCGCATGCAGCAGCTGGCCGAGGTCGGTCTGGTCCGGGGATGGGTGGCGTTCGACCGCGACCGCGCGGTCGGGTGGTGCCATGCCACGTCGCGCGTCGAACTGCCACACCTCAAGGTCCCGGCGCCGCTGCCCGCGCGCACCCAACGAACGGCGGTCGTCGCGTGCCTCGTGGTGGCGCCTGACGGGTACGGCCGGGGCGTCGCACAGCGGCTCCTCGACGCCGCCGTCGACGCCTTCGAGCGTCAGGGCTTCCACACCGTCGAGGCGTACCCGCCGCGCTCCGACGACTCGCCGGAGCGCCTGTACCGGGGCGATCTGGTGCTCTACGAACACGCCGGCTTCGACGTGGTCGTGGAGCTCGACGACCACTACGTCGTGCGCAGGTCTCTCGGCGAGAGCGACTAGGGCGGCGGCGAGGTGGCCGCCAGCGGGGAGCGCGGTGTGATGCCGGCGAGCGTCCACGCGTCGCTGACGTCAGGTGTGGAGGTCCACGGCCCGCCGAGCGCCTCCCGGAGCGTCTCGTTCGCGCCGGAGCGCAGCCGCGTCGCCGTGCGGGCCGCCAACGACAGCGGGGTGATGCCGACCCGACGCAGGTAGTCGCCCAGCGGGACGACCTCCGGCCCGTCGGCGGCCAGGACGATGTGGCGGTCGCCGACCAGGTCGCGACGCTCGTCCAGCGAGGCGAGCACGTCCACCAGGTCCTCGACCGCAACCGGTGCGACGGCGTTGTCGAGGGTGGAACGGCCCAGCGGTGTGCGGGCCAACGCCGCGCGCAGCTCCTCGGTGTCGACCAGCGACGGCCGCACGACGACGCTCGGGAAGTCCACCGCCTCGACGACCGCCTCGGCCTCACCGGCCACGGTGCGGACCCGGTCCGGCGCTCCGGGGTCGGGCCCGGGCAGCGACACGGCGATGAGCCGTCGGACGCCGGCCCCGACCGCCGCAGCGACCACCGTGGCGGTCTCCTCCAACAGCTGCTCGGGGATGTCGACGTCGAGCCGGACAGCGAAGTGGACCACGGTGTGGACCTGCTCCATGGCGGTCTCGAGGTGGCCCTCGTCGAGCAGGGATCCGGAGGCGCAGACGGCACCGGCCTGGCGCAGCAGCGCCAGCGGGGCGTCGGGGCCACAGTACGCACGCACCTCCCCGCCGGTCGCGGCGATGCGGTGCACCAGCGCCTGCCCGACGGCGGTCTCTGCGGCCGTGATCAGGACCGGCATGGTCGGTCTCCTTGGCGCGCGAGGATGGAGAACGTCTGCGGGATGCGGCACTGGAGGTGGTCCGGCAGGTTCGGGAACGGGTCCCAGTACGGCTCGGGGTGCTCGCCGAGGTGGACGATGCGCAGCCCCGCGTCGGTGATGGCCGCGAACAGGTCCGCGAAGGTCCACAGCCGGTCGTGGGTCAGCAGTGCCTCGTCAGCGGGGATACCTAGGTGGTCGACGAAGCTCTGCGAGAAGCCGTACCCCGCAGACGAGCCGTGGAAGTAGTCGACGCCGCTGTAGGCCAGGTGGTCGGCGTCGGCGTCGAACAGGTGGCTCGCCGGGTGGTCGTCGAACAGGCTGAGCCACCCGCCGGGTGCCAGCAGCCGGGCCACCACGCGCGCCCATCCGTCGAGGTCGTGGAGCCAGCCGATCGCGCCCCGTCCGGTGTAGACCAGGTCCACGTTGCCATCCAGCTCACGCGGGGCGTCGAGCACGTCACAGCAGTGGAACGTCGCGGCGGCGGCGAGCGCGGCGGTCTTGCGGCGCGCGTTGCGAACATGCGCCTCGGCGATGTCGATGCCGACGACCCGGCGGGCGCCCTCGTTGAGCAGCGACAGGGTGTCGCGCCCAGATGCGCACTGCAGGTGGACGGCGAGTCCGCACCACTGGGTCAGCGGACCGGCGTGTTGGGTCAGAAGGTCCCGCTCGATGGGATGCACGGTGCTGGCGCCGCTTCGAAGCAACGCGATGTCGTCGTCGACCTGGTCGGTGTAGTGCGCTGCGGCTCGTTCCCAGCTGGCCTTGTTGGCGACGTGGCGACGGCGGATCTCCGCCGGGGTGGAGGCGGCATCCTCCTCCCACCACTCCATCGGCACGGCGTCTTGCTGCTCCACGCCTACAGCCGCGCAGGCTCGGTGTAGGTGCCCCAGACGTCCTGCAGCGCCTCGGAGATCTCCCCCACCGTGCAGTCGACCCGGACAGCGTCCATGATCACCGGCACGAGGTTGTCGTCGCTCTGCGCTGCCGCCCGCAGCCGGTCGAGCGCGCCTGCGACGTCGCCGTCGTCGCGGGCCGCCCGCACGTCGGCGACCCGCTGGCGCTGTGCCCGTTCGATCTCGTGAGAGATCCGCAGGACGTCCAGCTCGTCGTTGTCGGTCGGGTCGGTGTAGGCGTTGACGCCGACCATCACGAAGTCACCCTTCTCCATCCGCTGCTGGAAGGCGAAGGCGGCGTCGGCGATCTCCGACATGAACCAGCCGTCGTCGATGCCGCGCAGGATCCCCTCGATCATCGACCCGGCCGGGCTCATCTCCTCGATGCGGCGGAGGTAGTCCTCGGCGCGGCGCTCGAGTTCATCGGTGAGCGCCTCGACGTACCAGGAACCGCCCAGCGGATCGATGACGTTGGTCACGCCGGTCTCCTCGGCGAGGATCTGCTGGGTGCGCAACGCGACCTTGGCGGCGTGGTCGGACGGCAGCGCGAGGACCTCATCGAGCGCGTTGGTGTGCAGCGACTGGGTGCCACCGAGGACGGCCGCCAGCGCCTCGATCGTGGTCCGCGTGACGTTGTTGTCGGGCTGCTGCGCGGTGAGCGACACACCGGCCGTCTGGGTGTGGAACCGCATCAGCATGGCCCGCTCGTCACGTGCGCCGTAGCGCTCGTTCAGCCAACGGGCCCAGATCCGCCGCGCCGCGCGGAACTTGGCGATCTCCTCGAAGAAATCGATGTGGGCGTCGAAGAAGAAGCTGAAGCGCGGGACGAACACGTCGACGTCGAGACCGCGCTGCTGGCCGAGTTCGACGTACGCGAACCCGTCGGCGAGCGTGAACGCGAGTTCCTGCGCGGCGGTCGAGCCGGCCTCGCGGATGTGGTAGCCGGAGATCGACAACGGGTGGTACCGCGGCACCCGTTCGGTGCAGAACTCGATCAGGTCACCGATCAGCTTCAGATGCGGTCGCGGCGGGAACAGCCACTCCTTCTGGGCGATGTACTCCTTGAGGATGTCGGTCTGCAGGGTCCCGCCCAGCTGATCGAGGGTCCAGCCTTGGCGCTCGGCGACGACGGCGTACATGCAGAAGAGGGTCACCGCCGAGGCGTTGATCGTCATGGAGGTCGTCAGCTCCCCGAGCGGCAGCCCGTCGAACAGGCGCTCCATGTCTCGGACGGAGTCGACCGCGACGCCGCAGTGGCCGACCTCGCCGAACGCGCGCGGGTCGTCGGAGTCCAGCCCCATCAGGGTGGGCATGTCGAACGCGACGGACAGGCCGTGCTGGCCGGCGTTGACGAGGTCGTGGTAGCGCCGGTTGGTCTGCTCGGCGTCGGCGAACCCTGCGAACTGGCGGATCGTCCACCTGCGTCCGCGGTACATCGAGGGGTACACGCCGCGCGTGTAGGGGTACCCCCCGGGATAGCCGATGCGGTCGGCGTCCAGCGTGACGTTGTGCGGGCCGTAGACGGGGTCGAGCGGCACCCCGGAGATGGTCCGGAACGGTCCGTCACGTTCCGGGCTGGCGGCGTACCGTTCGCGCCACCGTTCGTACAGCTCATCCCAGCGCGACTCGGCCATGTGCCGGGTTCCTCCTCGTCGCGAGGCCCGCTGGACCGCAACACGGCCAGTCTGCCACGCCGCCACGACCCCGCACGTGCCGTCAGCTGCCCGTCTCGTCCTCCTCGGGGCCGCCTTCGGGCGCCTGCGACCGTTGGGTGAACGACGTGCCTCCCGCAGCGCCGGGGTCGTCCACGACCTCGTCGGGGTGGGTGTCGGGCGTCGTGCTCCGCCCGAGCTCCACGCCGCAGTTGTCGCAGTAGTGGGTCGCGGGGGGGTTGTCGTACCCGCAGTTGACGCAGATCACGGGGCCTCCTGGCCTGTCGCCGCACGTGTGCGAGACGGTAACCGTCGGATCGCAGGCGCGGGGGGGCGGTTACGGTCCACCGTCGCGGGGAGCGGAACAGCTGGCCAGATGACGGCCGTCCGCTTCCGGGTGGGGTTCACGTGGGCGGCGACCACCGGGCCGGGCGGTCACCGATCCGCGCGAGAACACCGCGTCGCTCGAGCAGGAGCAGGTGGGCGTGGACCTCGGCGACGGCCATGCGCCGCATGAAGCCCTCGATGCGGTCCCACGGGCGGGACCACGACAGGCGCTGTGCCACCTCCCAGGCGGTCTGGGCGCCGGCCGCAGCGATGTCGGTGATCTCATTGAGGCGCTGCTCGTGGTGGCGGAGCAACTCGTCGACGCGCGCCGCCAGGCCGTGGAAGCGCCACTCGTGCGCTGGCAACGCCAGGACGTCGCTCTCGCCACGGACCCGTTCCAGCGACCTGAGGTAGTCCCCCAGCGGGTCGGGGCCCGACTGCGGGTGGTAGGACACGTTGGGGGTGATGCGCGGCAGGACGTGATCGCCGGTGAACACGATGTGCAGCCGGTTCTCGCGGAAGCACAGGTGGCCCGGGGTGTGGCCGGGCGTGTGGATCGCGGTGAGCTCCCAGCCCGGCAGGTCGACGCGGGACCCGTCCTCGATCAGGATGTCCGGCTCGGCGAGCGCGACGAACTCGCGCACCTCGACGCTGGCGGTGGCCAGCGCGCCGACCTCGTCGGCGGGAACGCCGGCCTCGACCAGGACGTCGCGGGTTGCCTCGACGAGGTCGTCGATGTGGATGTAGCGGTCGGCCAGCAGCGCGGCGTCGGCAGGGTGCAGGGCCACCCAGCACCCGGACGCATCCCGGATCCGCCCCGCCAGCCCGTAGTGGTCGGGGTGCAGGTGTGTGACCAGGACCCCGGCCACGTCGGCGACGGTCGCCCCGACCTCGGCCAGGCCCGCGCCGAGCGCGTCCCACGCCTCGGTGGTGTCCCATCCGGCATCGATCAGGACCAGGCTGTCACCGACCTGCAGCGCGTGGACCAGGACGTAGCGCAGCGGGTTGATCGGGATGGGGACCGGGAGCACCCACACTCCCGGGACGACCTCGTCGACCGGTGGCAGCGGGAGGCTGGCCGCCTGTGCGCCCACCACGGTCCCTGTCGCCGCCAACCGTGCCGTTGTAGCACCGCGGGTCGAGAAGCGGTCAGGCCTCCAACGCCTCGAGGAGCTGGTCGGCGGCCGCGTAGGGGGTGAGTTCTCGCGCCGCGACGTCCTCCGCGAGCCTGTCGAGGAGAGGGTCGGTGGCGCCAGCCGCCGTCGCCATCCGTTCACGGACCTGTGCGACGGCGATCTCGCGGATGGTCTGGCGGGCGCGCTCCCGGCGTCGCACGTCGAGGATCCCGTGGTCGACGAGGTAGCGGTGGTGCCGTTCGAGGGCATCGACGAGTTCCGTGATCCCGTCTCCGCGGACCGCGACCGTGCGAACGATCGGGGGCATCCACCGGTGTTCGTCCGGGCCGCCGGACGACAGCTGGTGTCCGAGTTCCAGCATGGCGCGCAGCTCGGACTCGGTCCTGCCCGCCCCGCCGTGGTCGGCCTTGTTGATCACGAAGACGTCGGCGACCTCCAAGATGCCAGCCTTCGCCGCCTGGATGCTGTCGCCCATGCCCGGGGCGACGCACACAACGGTGGTGTCCGCGGTGGCAGCGACCTCGACCTCGGACTGGCCCACCCCGACCGTCTCGATGATCGCGACGTCGAAACCGGCGGCGTCGAGGACCAGGACGGCCTGGGGCGTCGCGAACGCGATCCCGCCCAGGTGCCCGCGGGCCGCCATCGACCGGATGAACACCCCCGGATCGGCGTAGTGCGACTGCATCCGGACGCGGTCGCCGAGGAGCGCCCCGCCGGTGAACGGCGAGGACGGGTCGATGGCCACGACCGCCACGGTCTGGCCCCTCGACCGCAGCTCCGCAGCGAGGCTGTTGGTCAGGGTCGACTTGCCCACACCCGGCGACCCGGTGACGCCGATGACCCGTGCGTTCCCGGTCCGCGGGTGCAGCGCCTCGACCACGTCACGCAGGACGTGGGGACCGCCGTCCTGGATCAGCGTCAGCAACCGGGCCAGGGCACGGCGTTCGCCCTTGTCGAGGCCCTCGATCAGGTCGCCGACGTCCGCCGAGGTCACCCGCTACGAGACGACCGGGTCGTGATCGGAGACGTCGACCACCAGCGCGTCCCCCTGTCCGCCGCCGCCGCACAGCGCTGCGACGCCGCGCCCACCGCCGCGGCGGGCCAGCTCAGCCAACAGCGTGATGGTGATCCGGGCACCGGTCGCGCCGATCGGGTGGCCCAGGGCGACCGCGCCGCCGTTGACGTTCACCCGGTCCTCGTCGAGGCCGAGGTCACGGACGGACTGGATCGCGACCGCTGCGAACGCCTCGTTGATCTCGTACAGGTCGTAGGCGGCCGGATCGTCGCCAAGCCGCTCGGAGACCGCCGCGATGGCCCGGCTGGGCTGGTTGTGCAGGGAGCTGTCGGGGCCGGCGACCGTCGCCCAACCCCGGACCGTGCCCAGGGCGCTCAAGCCGAGCTCGTCGGCCTTGTCGCGCGATGTGAGGACGAGTGCGGCAGCCCCGTCCGAGATCTGCGACGCGTTCCCGGCGGTGATCGTGCCCTGTTGGCTGAACGCGGGGCGCAGACCTGCCAGGCGCTCGGCGGTCGTGCCAGGTCGCATGCCCTCGTCCTGCTCGACGATCACGGCCTCACCTCGGTTGCCCCGGCCCGAGGGGACCTGCACCGAGACCACCTCGTCGGCGAAGAGGCCCTCCTTCCAGGCGGTCACGGCCCGCTCGTGCGACCGGGCGGCCCACTCGTCCTGCGCCTCGCGGTCGATCTGCAGCCGGGTGTTCACGTCGTCGCTGGCAGCTCCCATGCTGACGTGCTCGAACGGGTCGGTCAGCCCATCCCACATCATCGCATCGACCAGGGTCCCGTCACCCATGCGGTACCCGAAACGGCCCTGGGGCAGCAGGTACGGGGCGTTGGTCATCGACTCCATCCCCCCGGCGACGACCACGTCGAAGTCACCGGCGCGGATCAGCCGGTCCGCGTCGGCGATGGCGGTCATCCCCGACAGGCACACCTTGTTGACGGTCACTGCTGGGGTGGTCATCGGCACGCCGGCTTCCACCGCGGCCTGCCGAGCGGTGATCTGTCCCTGGCCGGCCTGCAGCACGTGACCCATCACCACGTAGCCGACCTGTTCGGGAGCGACGCCGGCCTTGCGCAGCGCCGCGTCGATCGCGATGGCACCGAGGTTCGTGGCCGACAGCGGCGCGAGGCCACCGCTGAACCTCGCGATCGGCGTGCGGGCGTAGCCGACGATGACGGTTTGGTTGCTCACAGGCCGTTCTCCTGGCGTGGGTGCCGCGCCATCGTACGCGCAGCGGTGAGCGCCTCCCGCAAGCGGCCAGCTGGACGGCCCGGCGGTTGGCGGACGTCGGCGGCGAGCCGGCAGGATGAGCGCGGCCCGATCGGAGGATGCCTGTGGAGCTGACCCGCATCGAACAGGTCGCGTTCGCGGTCGACGATCTCGACGTTGCCATCGCGCTGTGGGAAGGGGTGTTCGGGGCGGAGCTGGAAGGGCGCGAGGTGCTCGAGACGGACCTCGTGGAGGAAGCGATGCTCCGGGTGGGCGACGGCTACATCCAGCTGATCGCGCCGACCAGCGAAGGTTCGACCGTTGCGCGGTTCCTCGACCGTCACGGCCCCGGGATGCACCACGTCGCCTTCGCGGTCCCCTCCGTCGCCGACGCGCTGGCCGAGCTCAGCGACGCCGGGGTTCGTCTGATCGACACCGCCCCGCGCCGAGGCGGTGGGGGGCACACCGTTGCGTTCGTCCACCCGGCGAGCACCGGCGGGGTGCTGGTGGAGCTGGTCGAGGACCGGGAAGCGGACGAGCATCCGGCTGCCTCGTGACCGCCAGCGGCACCGTCATCATCCCCGCGTACAACGAGGAAGCGACGATCGGTGACGTGATCGATGCGGCGAAGTCCGCGGGACTCGTCGAGGAGGTCATCGTCGTCGACAACGGCTCGACGGACGCGACCGCCGAGGTGGCCCGCCGGCACGGCGCTCGCGTCGTCACCGAGCCGCGCGCCGGGAAGGGACGCGCGATGGTCGCTGGCGTCGCCGCCGCCGACTCCGACGTGATCTGCTTCCTCGACGCCGACCTGGTGGATCTCCGTCCCGATCACGTCGACCGACTGATCGGTGCGGTGTCGATCGGCGGGGCGGGCATGTCGCTCGGCCTGTTCGACCGGGGTCCGGTCGCGAACTGGTTCTTCCTGCACGTGCTCCCGAAGCTGACCGGCGAACGGGCGATGAGACGTGACCTGTTCGAGTCGCTGGATCCCGAGGACATCGTTGGGTACGAGGTCGAGGCGAC
>JALYHG010000231.1 GCA_030776725.1 Actinomycetota bacterium | reverse complement strand
TGCTCGGCAAGGACGGCCACCTCCAGGCGCTGCTGCCCGCCGCTCGCCTCCACCTGGCCCGCGGCGACCACGACCTCGCCCGCGCCACCGCCTCCCGGGGCCTGCGGGCGGTCGGCGACGATCGCCTGCGAGGCGCCGAGCTCCTCGCCGTGCTCGTGGACACCGAGCTGGCCGCCGGCGACCTCGACGCGGCCATCGCCTCCTGCGACGACCTGGTCGCCCGCGCGGCGCACCTCGACGTCCCCGGCCTGCAGGCCAGGGTGTCGGCGGGGCGCGCCCGCGTCCTCGCCGCCGCCGGGGACGTCCCCGCGGCCATCGGCACCATGGAAACCGCGCTGGACCGTCTGCCGCCTACTGGCGTGCCGCTGCTCCGTGCCACCCTGCTGCTCGACCTGGTGCGTCTCCACGACCAGGCGGGCAACCGGGCGGCCGCCAGCGTGGAGGCGAGCCGGGCGGCCGCGGCGCTGGCCGGCCTCGACGTGGTGCTGCCCGCCGACGACGTGACCCTGCTCGAGCGCGTGGGCGTGGCGGTGCCCACCGACGGCGCCCACACCGCGGGACGCACGGCGACCCTCACGCGGCAGGAGCGCTGCTGGGTGGCCGCGTGCGACGACACGCGTGCGCGGTTGCGGAACACCAAGGGCCTGGGCTACCTCGCCGAGCTGCTGCGCAATCCCGGCGTCGAGCGCCACGTCCTCGACCTCGTGGACCGGGTCGAAGGGGTGACCGTCGGCGAGGCGGCCGTCGACCGGCGCCACCTGGAGGACGCCGGCGAGCTGGTCGACGCCAAAGCCCGCACCGCCTACCGCCACCGCATCGAAGAGCTGCGGGGGCAGATCGACGACGCACTCGCCACGGGCGCCGAAGAGCGCGCCGAGAACCTGCAGGCGGAACTCGACGAGCTGGTGCGCCATCTCGCCGCGGCGTTCGGGCTAAGCGGTCGGGCCCGCCGCGCCTCGTCGGCGGCCGAGCGGGCACGCCTCAACGTCACGCGGGCGCTGCGGGCGGCGACCGCCGCCCTGCGCGAGGCCCTGCCCGAGGCCGGCACCGTGCTCGACCGCCGGCTGCGCACCGGCCTGTACTGCGCCTACGAGCCCGACGACGGCGACGACGTTCACTGGGTCGTTCAGTCCTGAGTGAACGGGACTAGCCACGAACGAACGCCTCCTTTAGTGGAAGCGATCCACGACCAGGAGGTACGTGATGACCCAGATGCATGCGGCCACCGCGGGAGTCCGATGATGGACGCCCCCTACCAGGCCGGACCCGATGTCCATGTCCTGCCGACCACCGTGCCCCTGCCGGGCGTGGGGGTGCTGCCCGTCAACGCCTACGTCCTCCTCGCCGAGGAGCCGGTGCTGGTCGACACCGGGCTGGGCGCCGACGGTGAGCAGTTCGTCGATGCGCTCACCTCGATCATCGACCCGGGCGCGTTGCGGTGGGTCTGGTTGACCCACGACGACGCCGACCACACCGGCAGCATCCAACGCGTGTTGGATCTGGCGCCGAACGCCCGCCTCGTCACGCATGCGCTCAGTGCGTTGCGGATGGCGTCTTGGTGGCCGGTCCCGCTCGACCGGGTGCACGCTATCCGGGTGGGTGACCGGCTCGCGGTCGGCGACCGCACGCTGCTGGCCGTGCCCCCGCCGCTGTACGACAACCCCATGTCAACCGGGCTGCTCGACGAGGCGACCGGCACGCTGTTCTCGGTGGATTCGTTCGGGGCAGTCCTGCCCGAGGCGACCCAGGACGCCGCGGACGTGCCGGAGGCCGCGCTGGCCGGCGGCATGCAAGCGTGGGCCAGCGCAGACTCGCCGTGGGCCCACCTGCTGGACCGCGAGCGGTTCGGCCAGGTGCTCGACGGGGTCCGTCGCCTCCAGCCCAGCCGCATCCTGTCCTCGCACCTGCCCGCCGCCAACGGCACATCGCTCGAGCGTTTCCTGCAGGTGCTGGGGTCGGTGCCCGACGCCGAACCGGCCGTCGCCCCGAACGATGAGGAGTTCACCCAGATGGTCGAGGCGTTGACCGAGATGCGACCCGAACAGCCTGTGGCGGCCGCCACGACGTAGGGGGAGCGATGGTCATCGCGAACGTCGAGATGGCAGCGGCGTGGGACGGCGCCGAGGGACAGCACTGGGCCGCCCACGCCGACCGCTACGAGGCCACCGCAGCCGGCTACTGGCAGTCGCTGCTGGCTGCGGTTCCCATCGCCCGCGACGCGACGATCCTCGACATCGGCTGCGGCACCGGTCGGTCGACGAGAGATCTCGCCCGCATCGCCCCGTCGGGCTCGGTCGTCGGGGTCGACCTGTCCGCGAAGATGCTGGAGCACGCACGGGCGAAGGCCAGCGCCCAGGGACTGTCCAACGTCCGCTTCGAGCAGGCAGACGCCCAGGTCCATCCCTTTTCCGACGACACGTTCGATCTCGCCGTGAGCGTGTTCGGGGCGATGTTCTTCACCGACCCGGTGGCGGCGTTCACCAACATCGCCCGAGCGCTCCGTCCGCGGGGCGGCCTCGCCCTGCTCGCTTGGAAACCGCTGGAGCAGAACGAGTGGGTGGCCGCCCTCCGCGAGGCTCTGTCGCTCGGCCGGACGCTGCCCACGCCCCCGGCGGGGGTGCCCGGACCCTTCGGCCTCGCGGACCGACCGTTCACGGGGCGCGTCCTCGCCGACGCTGGCTTCGTGGATGTCACCTTCGACGAGGTCGTAGAGCCGATCCGGTTCGGAGGCGACGCCGACGCCGCCTTCTCGTTCGTGTCGACGTTGGGCATCACGAGAGGTCTGACCCAGGATCTCGACGACGCGCGGAAGGCGGTCGCGCTGGACGCGCTCCACGCCACCCTCATCGAACACGAAACCGAGACCGGTGTGCTCTTCGGGGGGTCCGCCTGGTTGGTCCGCGGACGGACGAGGTCGAGCAGCTGAGCTGTGTGGCCGGGCTGCCCGGCCCGAGACGCCGCGCTCAGAACGGTGGCTCCGTGCGGGTCGCTCGGTCGGCGGGGTAGCGCATGAACTCGGCCACCGAGCGCGGCGGCGAAGGTGGTATCGGCGGCTCCAGGCGGCTTCAGCGAGGGTCGGTGTCGTACGCCTGGCCCCGGTGGCGGATCGCGACGACCCTCACGGTCTTGTCGTCGTCGCGGAGCGCGTAGATGATCCGGTACACGCCGACCCGCAGCGACCGAAGTCCGGCTAGTCGCCCTCGGAGTCGGTAACCGGCCCGCGGATCACGTTCTAGCTCTGCGAGCGCGTCGAGGACGGCTTGTGCTCGTAGGTAGTCGAGCCCCTCGAGTGCCGTCCGCGCGGAACGGGTCAGGAAGACCCGCGCCACTAGGACTCCGACGGTTGCTCGAACTGACGGCGCACCTCGTCCAGTGGCAAGAGGTCACCAGCGGCTAGGTCATCCAGTCCTCGCTGAATCGCTGTGAGAGTGTCGTCATCGGACAGGATCTCGGCGGTCTCTTCAAGCGCCTCGTACTCGTCGACCGGGATCACGACGGCTTCGGGTCGACCGT
>JALYHG010000230.1 GCA_030776725.1 Actinomycetota bacterium | reverse complement strand
CGTCACACAGCGTTCGGCTTCCTTGCGGACAGTGACCTCCCGGCGTCGTCGGGTGGTCGTGGCAGCGTGAGTGGTCGGGGGCCCGCGACCACCATCGTGGTGGCGACGCGTGACCGGGCCGGCCAGGTCCTGGCCACGCTCACCCGCTTGGTCGGGCGAGAGGACGCCGCCGCGGTGATCGTGGTCGATAACGGATCGTCGGACGGGACCGCCGCGGCGGTACGCCGCCGGTTCCCCGACGTGACGGTCGTGGCGCTCGCCGAGAACCACGGGGCGGCGGCCCGCAACATCGGCGTGGCGGGCGCCACCACACCGTACGTGGCGTTCGCCGACGACGATTCGTGGTGGGCGCCCGGTGCGTTGGCGCGTGCCGCGGAGCATCTCGACGCGCACCCACGGTTGGGCCTGGTCGCGGCGCGGATCCTGGTCGGCGGCGGTGACCGGCTGGATCCGACGAGCGTGGAGATGGCGATGAGCCCGTTGCGGACCGGCGACGGCCTGGCGGCTCCGGGCGTGCTGGGGTTCGTGGCCTGCGGGGCGGTGGTCCGTCGCACCGCGTTCTTGTCGGTCGGTGGCTTCCCGGCCCGTTACGTCATCGGCGGGGAGGAGGAGCTGCTGGCGTTGGACCTGGCGGCGGCCGGCTGGGAACTGGCGTACCTCGACGACGTCGTCGCGCACCACGACCCACACGACAGCTCCCGTCGCCGTCGGTTGTGGCTGACTGCCCGGAACGACCTGTGGACCGTGTGGTTGCGACGACGCGGTATCACGCTCGTCCGCGCGACCGGCGCTGCGCTCGGCGACGCGGCACGCGATCCGGTGTCGCGTCGGGGGCTGTTGGCCGCGCTGTCGGGTCTGCCGTGGGTGTTGCGTGCCCGGCGGCCGCTGCCCTGGCCGGTGGAGCGTGCGCGGCGTCGCGTGGAGGATGCGCCGTCGCGGTGTTGATCAGTCGCCGTCCCGAGCGATGAACTTGAAGAACCGGCTGACGTCACCGTCGGCGGTCTCGTCCTGGTAGAGGAACGTCAGGTTCTCCTCCTCGAACTTCTCGAAGAAGCGGTCCCACGAGATCTCGTCGAGCTCCTCGGACCCGGCGCCGACGTCGGGGAACCAGATCCGCAGGATGCCGCTGCCGTCGGCGGCGGTACCGCGGACCTGGGCGGGCCGCCCGTCGCGCTCGTCCGCCCAGCGGCGGATGGTGTCGTGGTCGGTCGTGGTCTTCGACTCACCAGCCATCGGTCCTCCTCCGTTTCGTCCGTGCCCACAGTGGAGCCTGGAAGCGTCGCCCCGGGCCTCCGCACTGGTCGAACGGTCGTCCGGGCGGGCTGGCCGCGTCGGTGGTCTCCGGCCTCCGCGACCGCGGCGCTCCGCATCACGAGACGTAGCGGCGGGCCTCGGAGGCGTTCTGCTGCTCCTGGAGCGCTCGCAGCCCACGTTCGACGTGCGGCGGGACCCGCTCGCGCTCACGGACGATCCACGGCAACCCGCGGACGGCATCGGCGAACGCCGCGAGCGACACCCGGTCCTTGGGCACCTGGCGGGCCAGCGTCAGCGTTCGTCGCATCGCCGCCGGGGCGGGGCGGCGCAGCCACGTGAACCACAGGGTGTTGCGGATCCCGCGCCGGCGTCGTTGATGCGCGTCACGACTGGTCGATGCGCGGTGGTGGACGGTCACGTCCGCCACGTACCGCATCCGCCAGCCACGCGACACGAGGTCCGCGCCCAGTAGCTCCTCCTCACCGTCGAGGAACAGGCGCGGCGCGAACCCGCCCGCCGCCAAGAAGGCGCGACGGCGGATCACCGACGCCCCGGCGAGGAAGCTCAGCAGGGGAGCTCCGGGCACATCCTCGTCCGCTGGGAGGGGGCTGGCCGCCATCTCCTCGGAGATCGCGTCGACCTCGCCTACGGGTTCGACGATGATGCGTCCGTTGACCACCGCGAGCCGCGGGTGGGCGTCCATCAGTCCGATGGCCCGTTCGAGCGAGCCGGGCGCCCACCACGAATCGTCGTCGGCGAAGGCCACGTACGGTGTCGTCAGGTGTCGCACGCCGATGTTCCGCCCGGTGGCGCCGTGGTTCTCGGCCAGGGACACCAGCGTCACCCCCGGGAAACGTCCCCGCACCGCGGCGGCGGTCCCGTCGCTCGAGCCGTTGTCGACCACCACGACCGGTGGCGACTCCGGGAGCGACACCAGACGAGCGAGCGTCTCGAGCAGCTCGTGGACCCGTCCGTGGGTGATCATCACGATCCCGACGCGCGGCCCCGGCGCGATCAGAACTCCTGGGGGTCAGTGAACAGGCCGACCTTGAGGTCGGTGGCCGTGTAGATCTCATCGCCGTCAACCTGCAGCGAGCCGTCCGCGATCCCCATGGTCAGCGCGCGGCGGACCACCCGCTTGATGTCGAGACGGTAGGTGACCAGGCTCGCGTCGGGCAGCACCTGGCCGAAGAACTTCGCCTGCGCGCAACCCAGCGCCCGTCCCTGGCCTTTCTCCCCGGTCCAGCCGAGGAAGAAACCCACGAGCTGCCAGAGCGCGTCGAGACCGAGGCTTCCCGGCATCACCGGGTCGCCGGCGAAGTGGGCGTCGAAGAACCACAGATCCGGGTGCACGTCCAGCTCGGCTACCACGGCACCGTTGTCGTACTTGCCGCCCGCATCCGAGATGTGGGTGATCCGGTCGAACATCAGCATGCCCTGGATCGGCAGCTGAGGGCCGTCCGGCCCGAAGAGCTCACCGTGGCCGCAGGCGACCAGCTGGTCGCGGTCGAAGCTTTCCGTTCTGGTCATCGGGCACCTAGCAACTCGGGACCGTGCGCTGCCGCGGTCGGTGTCAACTGTAGCCTTCGTCGCGTCAGCGGCCGTCGCCGTGCCCGGACTCCGGCCGGATCGCACCCGCCGTCCAGTAGCGTCGCCAGCTGACCGTCAGCACGGGGGTCGGTGATGAGCGACGCTGGGGCGGCGGCGCTGCTGCGGCACCTCCAGGAGCACGTCGACCCGGCCCGGGTCGGACTCGCCCGTGACTTCACCCGGCTCCTGCTGCGTCGCGCGACGGACCTGGCGCTCGACACGATCGACCCCGCGTCGCTGGCTTCGGAGATCGCCGAGACCTTCCGGTTCGTGGCCGACCGACGCCCCGGCGAACTCGCGATCCGCACCACCATCCCGCAGGTCTGGCTCAACGGGCCGAGCCTGCCGGGCACCGTCGTCGAGGTCTGCACCGAGGACCGGCCCTTCCTCCTGACGACGATCACCGAGGAGCTGCACCGCCTCGGTCACCACGTCGTGCGCACCCTCCACCCGGTCCTCGGCGTGGAACGCGACCGGTCGGGAGCGCTGACTGCCGTCTCCCCGGCTCGCGGCACGCCGTCGCGTGAGGCGCTGATCCACGTCGAGCTCGACGAGCGTCTCACCGCCGACCAGCAGCGGGAGGTGCGAGAGGCCCTCCGCCGCGTGCTGCACGACGCCATCGACGCCACCACGGACTTCCCGCGGATGCGGGAACGGGTCGAACGACTCGCGACCGAACTCCGCGGTCAGGCGGCGCGCGGCGTGCTCGCTGACGAAGCGGGCGAGGTCGCCGCCTTCCTCGACTGGCTCCTCGACGACAACTTCCTCCTGCTCGGCAGCCGCGAGTACGAGATCGTCCACGGCGACGACGGCGCCGAGGGGGTCCGGGTAGTGGCCGGCTCCGGGCTCGGGATCCTCGCTGACGACGACGCCTCCCGGTACGCGCGCACGGTCCCGTTGACGGAGACCGACGAGCGCTTCCACGAGCGGCACGTGAGTGATCGCATCCTGACCGTCGCCCGCAGCCACCGCACCAGCACGGTGCGCGAACGCGCCCGCATGCTCAACATCTGGGTGCAGCGCGTCGACGACTCGGGGCGTCGGGTCGGCCAGTTCCGGGCGCTCGGTCTGTTCGCGCGGAGAGCCCACTCGGTCCCGTCCGCCAGCATCCCGGTGCTCCGCCGGAAGCTGGCACAGATCATCGAGGCGGAGGGCATCCCGGAGAACTCCCACGACGAGCGGGCCCTGACCGCGCTGTTCCAGGCGATCCCCAAGGATGAGCTGTTCGAGCTCACCGCCGACGAGCTGCACGACACGCTGCTGGGACTGCTCCGGGCGGAGGAGCGCCACGAGATCACGGTGCGTCGGCGCGTGGATCCGGCCATCGGGGAGGTCTCGATGATCATCGGGGTCCCCCGTGACCGCTACGACGCCCGCTTCCGCGAACAGGTGGAGCGACTGCTGATCGACCGCTACGGCGGGAGCGGAGTGGAGGTTCATCTGTCGCTCGGCGAACGACCACAAGCGGTCGCACGGTTCTCGGTGCGGACGCCGCAGCGTGACATCCCCGACGTGCCGCTGCGCGAACTCGAGGCGGAGATCCGATCACTGGCCCGGAGCTGGCTCGATGAACTGCGCGATGTGCTGATCGCTCGGGACGGCGAGCCGGAGGGCCGCCGGCTGCTACGCGAGTACGGCCGGCGGTTGCCGGCCACGTACCAGGAGCACAACGCCCCCGACCCGGTCGCCGCCGACGACATCGCAGCCCTGGATCGACTGGTGCACTCTGGCGAGGATCTGGACGTCCGTCTCCACGGCGACCCCCTGGCCGGGAGTCGGCTCACCCGACTGAAGGCGATCAAACGCGGCCACGGCATCGAGCTGTCGCGGATCCTGCCGATCCTGGAGAGCCTCGGTCTCACGGTCACCGAGGAGCTGCCGTTCCGCCTGACGGGGGACGGCATCGAGTTGCACATCCACGACTACGGGGTGCGCCACGTCGGCGCGTCGGTCGACGACGACGCCGACGGTTCGCGCCTGGCGTCGGCCGTGCTGGCTGCTTGGGGTGGTCGTCTCGAAGTGGATTCGCTGAACCGGCTCGTCGTTCGTGCCGGGATCGCGTGGGAGGACCTGGCTGTGCTGCGTGCGTACCGCCGTTACCGGCGGCAGGTGGGCACCGTGTACACCGCCGACTACATCAACGACGCGCTGGTCGAGCATCCGGCCGTCTCGCGGGCGCTGGTCGCGTACTTCGACGCGCGCTTCGATCCCGACCGTCTCGCTTCACCCGACGACGTCGACGCAGCCCGTGATCGCGTCGTCGCAGCGCTCGAGCAGGTGCAGCGCCTCGACCATGACCGGATCCTGCGGGCCTTCCTCGCCCTCGTCGACGCCACGCTCCGCACGAACCGTTACCGCCACGGCGTCAGCGGACGGCTGGCGTTGAAGTTCGACAGCGGTGCGGTCCCGCAGGCACCCAAGCCCGTCCCGCACTGCGAGATCTTCGTGTACGCCCCGTCCGTGGAGGGCATCCACCTGCGGGGCGGGCCGGTCGCACGTGGCGGGGTCCGCTGGAGCGATCGTCGCGACGACGTCCGCACGGAGGTCCTGGGGCTCATGCGGGCGCAGGTCCTCAAGAACGCCGTGATCGTTCCGACGGGGGCCAAGGGCGGTTTCGTGTTGAAGCGGCCACCCGCCGACCGCCAGGCGTTGGCCGCGGAGGTCGAACGGCAGTACCGCACGTTCATCCGAGCGCTGCTGGACGTCACCGACAACGTGGTCGGCGACGAGGTCGTCGCGCCCGACCGGGTCCGTCGCCGCGATGGTGACGACGCCTACCTCGTGGTCGCCGCAGACCGTGGCACCGCCACGTTCTCGGACATCGCGAACGCCGTCGCCGACGAGTACGGCTTCTGGCTGGGTGACGCCTTCGCGTCGGGAGGATCGCGGGGCTACGACCACAAGCGGCTGGGCATCACCGCGCGGGGAGTGTGGGTCGCGATCCGGCGCCACTTCCACGAACTCGGCATCGACGTCGAACACGAGCAGATCACGGTGGCCGGGATCGGGGACATGTCGGGCGACGTGTTCGGCAACGGGATGCTCCAGTCGTCTCCGATCCGGCTGATCGCCGCCTTCGACCACCGCGACATCTTCCTCGATCCCGACCCCGACCCACAACGCGCGTTCACCGAACGCCAGCGTCTCTTCGGTGACCCGCGTCTGAGCTGGCAGGACTACGACCGAGATGCCATCAGCGTCGGCGGAGGCGTGTGGTCGCGCGACGAGAAGTGGATCCCGCTGTCGCCGCGGCTGCAGGAGCTGCTCCGCGTGGACGCTGGCCGCCTCCCGCCGCCGGCCGTCGTCCGTGCGATCCTCGAGGCGCCCGTCGACCTGCTGTTCGCAGGCGGGATCGGCACGTTCGTCAAAGCCTCGCACGAGTCGAACAGCGACATCGGTGACCGCGCGAACGACGAGATCCGCGTCGACGCCCGCCGGCTCCGGGCCCGTGTGGTTGCGGAAGGCGCCAACCTGGCCGTCACCCAACCGGCGCGGATCGAGTACGCGCGCCGCGGTGGGCGGCTCAACACCGACTTCATCGACAACTCGGCCGGCGTGGACCTGTCCGACCACGAGGTCAACCTCAAGATCCTGCTGCGCCTGGTACCGGCAGGCGGCGACATCACCTCCGCGGACCGCGACGCTGTCCTCGAGGCGGTCGTCGAAGAGGTCGTGGCCGCGTGTCTGCGCGACGTCGAGCTGCAGACATGGCTGCTGTCGTACGAGGCAGCGGTCAGCCCGTCACGGATCGAGGCGTACGAGGCGCTCATCGTCCACCTGGAAACGACCGGCACGCTCGATCGCGACGTCGAAGCTCTCCCGACCACCGAGGCGATGGAGGAACGTCGGGCGGCGGGGGCCGGGCTGACGCGACCGGAGCTCGCGGTCATCCTCGCGGCCACCAAGCGCGACCTGTCGGCCGAGCTCGTCGGGTCCCAGCTGCCCGACCAGCCGGCGCTGAACGAGGTCTTGGCTGGGTACTTCCCACCGCTGCTCGCGGAACGGTTCGGTGGCCTCCTGGACCGTCACCGGCTGCGGCGCGAGCTGGTGGCCACGGTCATGTCCAACGAGGTCGTCAACCGCATGGGGATGACGTTCGTGCACCGGCTCGCGCGGGAGCTCGGCGCGGAGCACGCGACGGTCGTGGCCGCGTGCTGGACCGCGCGGAAGATCGCCGACGCCGAGCGCTACTGGGACGCGCTGGAAGACGTCGATCGCCGGATCGACCCGATGCTCGCGATCGAGTTGAAGGCGGGTGTGGACGCCATGCTCGAGACGCTCACCCGCGAGTACGTGCGGTCAGCGGAGCTGACCGAGGTCGCGGCGGTGATCGCCAGGGATCGGCCAGCGTTCGAGGCCCTGGAGGCCACGGTGACCCGCGCGTGGGAACGGCGCTCGGACCCGCCGGACGTTGCACGGTTCGTCGACCGTGGGCTGCAGGCGGACACCGCCAGGTGGCTGCTGGCGGTCAACGACCTCGACATCGCACCGGACGTCGCGGGTGTGGCCAGGGCGTTGGGGGAGCCGCCGGCGGATGTCGCGGCGGTGTTCCTGGCGCTGCGCGAGGAGCTTGGCCTCGACCGGCTGCGGCGGCTCCTCGACCGCGCCGTTCCGCGCGATCGCTGGGGGCGCTGGCACGTCCGCGGGCTCCGCGACGACCTGCGCGGCCTGCATCGGACGGCGGCGCACCGTGCGCTACGCGAGCATCGCGGAGGCCCCGCGTACGATGCGGTCCGGGCGTTCATCACCGACCGGCAGGACGCGGTCGCACGCAGCGCCCGACTGATCGATCAGGCGGTGGCGGAAGAGGGCTCGGTCCGGCTGGACGCGGTCGCGGTGGCGGTCAGAGCGTTGCGCGAGGCACTGCAGTTCCCGTACCGGCCCGCCTGATCGTGGCCGTCGACAGCACCTCGTGACGTCCGCACCGCGGCGACCCCCCGCCACGCGACGAGCGGATCACTCGAGCACCTGTTGCCGCTCGTCCTCCTCGACGCGGTGCACGACCACGACGTGGTCACCGGAGATCAGTTCGTCGACGAGGACGAACGGGATGCGGTCGTGGTCGCGGACCACCGTCAGCGGGAACGCGCTGCGGCCGCCGCGGAGCCGCTCCAGGAGCGCCTCCGCGTCGGTGTCGTCGTCGACATGCAGCGTTTCGATCCTCGCACGGTTCGTGCGGAGCAGCTGATCCCACTGGCCGACGTCGACGGGGGCGTCGAGCATCGGCTCCGCGCCCACCTCGTCCACGATCGCACCCAGGGCTTCGCTCATCGTGGCGCCTAGTGCGACACGAACGTTGGGAACCAGGAAGTCCTCGCGCGCCCGCTGTGCCGCCAGGACGTTCACCTCGAAGTTCCCGGTCAGAGCCAGGAGCGTCCCAGCTTCGTCCATCCCACTGCGGCGGAGCGCATCCTCGTGCAGAGCGTCCGCGGTGATCGCGCTCAACCCCTCGCGTCGGGCGACGCCAGCCACCGTCGGGTTCGAGTCGATCAGGGCCACGCGCCGCGACGGCGTCAGGCTGTGCGCGAGCGCCCGCGCGACCGGACCGGCTCCGACGATCACGACGCCACGGCGCCGCTCCTCCGAGCGTGCCAGCTCTCCGTGGCGACGCAGCCACTCGACCCCGAGTTTCAGCAGGACGGGGACGCTGGCTGTCGTGGCGATCGCCATGAAGACCAGGATGGTGAAGATCTCGGTGGAGATCAGGCCCCGCTCCAAGCCGATGCCGGCGACGATGATCTCCACCGCGCCCCGCCCGTTCATCGCTGCGCCGACGGTGAGGCCTTCGCGCAGACCGTGGCCAGTCGGCAGGTAGAACAGGGCGGTCCCCACGACCTTCCCCAGGGTCGCCACCGCGATGATGGCGACGAGGAGGGCGAGATCGGTGTCGAACACGTCCAGCGTGATCTCGAAGCCCACGGTGACGAAGAACACCGGTGCCAGGAAGCCGATCGACATGTCGTGCACGTACTGGCTGACCGCGTGCGTCGCCCGATGGCTCAGGACGCCTTCCCGGAGGTACATGCCGGCGACGAAGGCGCCGAGGATGGCGTGCAGACCCGCCAGCTCGGCGAGCTCGGCGAACCCGAGTCCGACGGTGAGGATGATCGCCAGGTCCAGGGCCCGATCCGAGATCGCGCTCGTGGTGAGGCGACGAGTCATCCATGGCAGCACCCACAGGCCGAGAACCGCGGTGACCGCGAAGAAGCCCACGACCTCCGCGGCAACCAGGACGGTCCCGCCGATGTCGAACCCTCCGACCTCCACGAAGCCGATGATGGCCGCGAACATCACCAGCGTCGTGGTGTCGGACAACAACGCACCGGCCATCAGCACGTACGCGATCCGGGTGTCCAGCAGGCGGAGATCCACGAGGATGCGGGACTTCGTCGCGAGCGAGGTCACCCCGACCGAGATACCGACGAACAGACCCTCCAAGACGGAGCCGCCGAACAGCAACACGGTGACGTAGCCCAGTCCGAAGGGGACGATGAACCCTCCAGCGGCGGCGAGGAGGCCCGGGACCGACGCCCGGCGGAGATCACGCGGATCGATCTCCATGCCGATGTAGAGCATCATCAGGATGATGCCCAGCTCGCCGATGACCTCGAGGCCCGCGGCCGGGCGCAGCAGCCCGATGACCGCCGGCCCCAGTAGGATCCCTGCGAGGAGTTCCCCCAGGATGGACGGGTACCCGACGCGTGACGCGAGCCGGCCGGCGGTCCACGCCACGAGCAGGACCAGCAGCAGCTGGGTGAGGTTGATCGGCGGCTGGCCGCCCGCCTCGGCGGCCACCACCATGGCGGCTTGGTTCATCGACTCGCGTCGGGCTGACGGTGGCGGCGGCCTGTTCGCGCCGCCATGCTGCGTTCAGCGACCACGCGAGGAGCGCCCCCTTGGATGCTGTCTCGATCCTCGCACACCAGACACCCGGCGACCAGCTGAAGGACTTCTGGCACGCGGTCCGCGACAGCGACTGGACCGCTGCCGGCGTCGCCGTGGCGGGCGAGGCGGCGGTCGTGGTCGGCGTGCTCGCGGCGACGGCGGTCGTCGCGTTCGTCTCGCGTCGGCTGGTTCGCCGCTGGGTGAGCCGGGCCACCGCCCGTGGGCTGGCCAGGTCGAAGGATCCCGGCCGTCACAGGCGCGCTGAGCTCCGCGCCACCACGCTCGGCAGCGTCCTGGGAGACGTCCTGACGGTCGTGGTGTGGGCCGCGGGGATCATGACCGCCGTGGGCACGGTCGGCTTCAGCCTGGGACCGCTGCTGGCCGGGGCGGGGATCGCCGGTGTCGCGATCGGGTTCGGGACCCAGAGCCTGGTCAAGGACTTCTTCACGGGGTTCTTCATCCTGCTCGAGGACCAGTACGGCGTCGGTGACGTCATCCAGGTCGACCCGGACGTGGCCGGGTTGGTGGAGGACATCAGCATGCGCGTGACACGTTTGCGGTCCCTGGACGGCACGGTGTGGTTCGTACCCAACGGGGAGATCCGCCTCCTGGCGAACCGGTCCAAGGAGTGGGCGCGGGCGTTGGTCGACTTCCAGGTCGCCTACGGGGCCGACCTCGACAACGCGATCCAAGGCATCGAGGAGGTCGCCGCCCGTCTGCGTCGCGACGCCGAGATCGGAGCCAAGATCCTCGAGGACGTCGAGATCCTCGGCGTCGAGATGCTGGGGGAGTCGGGTGTGACGATCCGGACGTTCATCAAGACCCTCCCGCTGGAGCAGTGGACGGTCAGCCGCCGCTTCCGTCGTGATGTCAAACGCGAGTTCGACGCCCGCGGCGTCGAGATCCCCGTCCCGCACCGCAAGGTGATCATCCAAGACGAGGGGTCGCCAGCTCGATGACGGCGATCTCCAGCGTGAGATCGCCCGGAAGATCGGAACCTTTCAGGTCCAGGTCGGCGCGGCACAGCCGGTCGTGGCACCAGGGCAGTTCGCCCGGCGAGAAGCGGCGCGCATTGCGGAGCAGATGGCGGTGGTTGGCCGGAGACACGCCGGCCTCGTCGGGCGAGGCTCCACCCCGGACCTGTAGGAGCTGACGGAGCCGGAACGCGATCGCGCCGAGCACCGCCAAGGGTTGTTCGCCGCCGTCCAGCGCCCCCCGCAGCGCCAGGATCGCGGCCGCGGGATCGCGGTCGGCGACCGCGTCAGCGACGGGGAACGCGCCCCGGTTGCCGTGCCCCTCCACCACCGCCTCGACCTGCGCGGGGGAGATGCGACCGCTCGGGGGAGTGGCCGCGGCCACTTGCGCGCACTTCGACGCGATCGTTGCGGCATCGGTCCCGGCGTGCGCGAGGATCGCCGCGACCGCTGCCGGGTCCGGATCGCGATCCAGGCGGCGCAGTTCGGTCTCGACCAGCTGTTCCCACGCTCGCTGGTCCCACGGACGGGGAGCGCGGACCATCTCGATCCGCGCCCCGGTCGCCTGTGCGCGCTTGAACAGCCGCTGCCGGCGGTCGGTGCTCTCCGCGACCAGGACGAGCACCGATCCCGTGTCGGGCGCCTCGAGGTAGGCCAGGACCTCGTCGAGGGCTCCGCCCGACAGCCGATCCGCGTCGCGGACCACCACTGCGCGGGTGCCGCCGAACAGCGACGCGGTCCGCAGCTCCGGGAGGCCCGCGAGCTGCGAGCCGTCCACCTGCTCGACGTGGGTGTCGGGGCGGTCTGCGCGCAGCTGGGCCAACAGCCGCTCCAGCGCCCGTTGCAGCAGCAGCTCGTCGTCGCCGGCGAGCACGTGCACGGGGACCGGTGGCGCCATGGGCGGCAGCGTATCCGCGTGACGGCATCAGGCCGGGCCGCGGCGGCTGCGGCGGCGCCGCGGCAGCGTACGCCGCACCGACGGCTGGGACCTCGACGCGGACCGTCCCGTCGCGGTCGGTACGGCGCACCAGCGCCCCGGCATCGGTGAGGGCCTCCAGCACCTCGTCGCGGGGGTGCCCGTAGCGGTTGCGCCGACCGACGGAGATGACCGCCACCGGGGCGCGGGGCGCAGTCAGGAACGCTGGATCGCTGGTCGCGCCGCCGTGGTGTGGGACTTTGAGGAGCCCGGCGCGCAGCAGGTGCGGGGCGCGGAGCAGGTCGGTCTGCGCCGCACGTTCCACGTCGCCGGTCAGCAGCGCCACGCGTGCGCCGTAGGAGATCCGCAGGACCAACGAGGTCTCGTTGGGCTCGCTGTCCGCCGCGCGGTAGGGCCGTCCCGGCGGGGGCCCGAGAACCTCGACCCCGACGGGCCCGATCGTCGTGCGCTGCCCGGCGACAGGTGTCACGACCGGCACGGCTGCGCGCGCGGCGCGGCGGAGCAGGCCGGCCACCGACGGGAGGTCGCTGTCGAGCGCGGGGACCCAGACCGCGCCGACCCGACCCTGGTCGAGCACCGCGGGCAGGCCGTCGGCGTGGTCGGCGTGGGGGTGGGTCAGGACGACCAGGTCCAGATCACGCGTGCCCGCGCCCCGCAGCCAGCGGGCGGCCCGCCCGTCGGGGCCGCCGTCCACCAGGATCCGCACGCCGGGCGCATCGACCAGCAGCGCGTCACCCTGCCCGACGTCGATCGCGGTCACGACCAGTGTGCGGGGCGGGACGCGCAGCCCGACCGCCGGGACGACGGTCGCGACCGCGGCAGCGGCAGTCACGACGGCCGCCAGGCGCCGGCCACGGCCGGGCAGCAACACCCACATTGCCACCGCGAGGGTGGCCGCGAC
>JALYHG010000229.1 GCA_030776725.1 Actinomycetota bacterium | reverse complement strand
GCCGTGGTGCGCTTCGCCGCCAACCGTGGGCTCGGCGCGGCGGTGCGGCGGGGGTTGGCCGAGGCCGTCGACCGCGAGGCGGCCGCCGTGGCGTTCTGCGACGCCGACGGCGAGTACGCCCCCGAGGAACTCGAGGCGCTGGTCGCCCCGATCCTCGACGGCACCGCCGACTACGTCGTCGGGACGCGCTTCGGTGGCCGCATCCAGCGCATGCTCCCGCACCGCCGCGTCGGCAACCTCGTGCTCACGGCGCTGCTGCGGATCGTCTCCCGCCACCCGGTGAGCGACGGGCAGAGCGGCTACCGGGCGTTGTCGCCGGCCGCAGCGGCCGCAGCGGAGATCGTCCACGACTTCAACTACGCCCAGGTCCTCACCCTCGACCTGCTGGCCAAGGGGTACCGGTACGCCGAGGTCCCGATCAGCTACCGCTTCCGGGAGACCGGCGAGTCGTTCATCCGCCTCGGGCGGTACCTGCGCGCAGTGGTCCCCGCCGTCTACCGGGAGCTGAACACCGCCTGATCGCGGCGCTCACGCCTCCGAGCCCAGCGCGACCACCGGACCGCGCACGTCGACGTCGACCCGGTCGCCGGGACGGAAACGTGGGTCGGGTCCCAGCCGTGACCGCAGCGACGTCCCGTCCGCCAGCCGCAGCTGCACCAGCTGGTCGTGTCCGAAGTACGACACAGCCTGGACGTGTGCACGACCCGCGCTGTTCGCGGTCAGTCTCAGCGCCTCGGGGCGGAGCACCACCTCGACGCTCGACGCCGGCACCGGCCCGACCGTGGCCACCATCCCGAGGGGGGTCGCGACGCGGTAGCGGCCGACCCGCTCGGCGGGGACCACGTCCGCGTCCCCGACGAACGTCGCGACGAAGCGGTCGGCGGGGCGGGTGTACAGGGTGTGAGGGTCGGCCACCTGGTGGATGCACCCCGCACCCATCACCGCGACCTCGTCGGCCAGCGACAGCGCTTCCTCCTGGTCGTGGGTCACGAACACCGCGGTCGCGCCGGCGTCCTTGAGGATGCGTCGCACGTCCGCGCGGACCGCCGCGCGCAGTGCTGCGTCGAGGTTGGAGAACGGCTCATCCAGCAGGACCACCTCCGGGCGGGGCGCCAGTGCACGCGCGAGCGCGACACGCTGTTGCTGGCCTCCCGACAGCGCGGACGGGAGGCGTTGCTCGAGGCCGGTGAGGCCGACCAGGTCGACCACCTCAGCGATCCGGTCGCGGCGCTGCTGCCGCGGCCAGCGATGCAACCCGTACGCGACGTTGCCCGCGACGGTCAGGTGCGGGAACAGCGCGTGGTCCTGGAACACCATCCCGACCTTGCGACGCTCGGGGGGCACCGATCGTGCGGGCGTGGCGACCACGTCGCCGTCCAGCTCGATGTGCCCGGCGTCGGGTTGCTCGAACCCGGCGATCAGCCGGAGCGTCGTGGTCTTCCCACACCCGGATGGCCCCAGCAGCGCGGTGATGCAGCCGCGCCCGACCTTCAGGTCGAGTCCCCGCACCGCGGCCACGTCCCCGAACGAGCGGCTGACGTCGATGCACGACACCGCCGGCGGTGCCGTTGCCGCGTCGTCGGTGGCCGCCGGGGCGAGGCCGGTGGAGGTCTCCATCGAAGGTAAGGCTACCCTTCATATCGGGGCTGCGGGCCGGTCGATCCCAGCGATGGGCGCGACGTCGTCGGCGGACGACCGAGGAGGGATCGTGTCCGACGCGGAACAGGAGACGGACGACGAGGTCGGGTCCGCGAGCTCGTCCTGCGTGAAGGCAAGCGCGTCGCCGTGAGCATCGTCGGTTCCGTGGTCCTGGTGGCGGGCATCGCGATGATCGTCCTGCCGGGTCCCGCGATCCTCGCGATCCCCGCGGGCCTGGCCATCCTGGCCACGCAGTTCCGATGGGCGAGGAAGGTCCTGGACGAGGTGTGGGCCCGCCTGCCGGGACGCGACGACGCCGACGGCGAGGGCGATCGGCGCGGCAGCCACCGCCAGACCGGTGCGTTCGGCGGCGGCACCGACGTCCAAGGGTGAGCGACGACCGGCCGACGTCGACAGGTCGCTCAGCGCGGCCTGTCACGGTGGCGTCGGCAGCGGCGGTCGGCCCGCCGCCGGGCATGCAGGTGCGGTTGTCATCGAACGAGTCGCCGTTCGGGCCGTCGCCCGCGGTGGTCGACGTCCTCACCGCCCACGCCGGCGACGCCAACCGGTACCCCGACGACCAGAGCGCCGAACTGCGCGCCGTCATCGCCCGCCACGAAGGCCTGGGCGTCGAGCAGGTGGCGGTCGGGAACGGTTCGGCTGCGCTGCTGATGGACCTGATCGCGCACGAGGCGCGCCGCACCGACCGGGGGAGCAACGCCGGGTCGGTCCTGGCCTACGACCGGGCGTTCATCGTCTACCGGCTCGGTGCGCAGGTCGCCGGCGCCCGGTTCGACGAGGCCCCTCTGGGTGACGGCTTCGCCCGGACGCCCGACGCGCTCATCGACCGTCTCCGCCCCGACACGCGGATCGTCACGATCGACAACCCCGCCAACCCGACCGGTGCCCACCTGGACGGCGACCAGCTCCGCGCGGTGATCGACGCCGTCCCGGCCGACGTCACCGTCGTGGTCGACGAGGCCTACCATCAGTTCGCGCGCGACGACCGCGGGTACGTCCCCGTCGCTGACCTCGACGTCGACCATCCCCGCCTGGTCACACTGCGCACCTTCTCCAAGGCGTACGCGCTCGCAGGCTTGCGGGTCGGCTACCTCCTCGGCTCCCGCGACCTGGTCGCCGCGGTGGACACCGCACGGGTCAGGTTCAACGTCAACGCGCTGGCGCAGGCGGCAGCCGTCGCGGCGCTCGGCGACGACGGACACGTGCAGCGCACCGTCGCCGGCACCGTCGCGGGGCGGCGGCGCCTCGCCGCGGGGTTGACGGAGCTCGAGATCCCGTTCGTCGACGGGCTGGGCAACTTCGTCCTGGTCGACCTCGGCGAGCCGGCCGGGCCGGTGGTCGCGGCGTACGCCGACCACGGTGTCGGGGTCCGGACGCTGGCGCCCTACCGCCTCGACCACCACATCCGCGTCACCGTCGGCACGCCACACGAACTCGACGTGTTCCTCGACGTCTCCCGTGAGGTGCTGGCCGACGTCGCGTCACGTCGCCGCTGACGTCACTCCGCGCGGGCCCAGTCGCGAGCGCGGTCGACGGCCTGCTGCCAGCGGGCGTGCAGGGCCTCACGCTGGTCGGCGCCCATGGCGGGCTCGTACCGGGTCTCCACCGTCCAACGCTCCGCCAGCTCGTCCTTCCCCGACCACACCCCGGTCGCCAGCCCGGCCAGGTAGGCCGAGCCCAACGCGGTCGTCTCGGTGATCCGAGGGATCACCACCGGCACACCGAGGATGTCGGCTTGGAACTGCATCAACCACCGGTTGGCCACCGCGCCGCCGTCGGCGCGGAGCTCCTCCAGGGCGATCCCGGTCTCTTGCGTCATGGACACCACCACGTCGCGCGTCTGGTAGGCGATGCTCTCCAGCGTGGCGCGGACCAGGTGCGCCCGGCTCGTGCCGCGTGTCAGGCCCACCACCGTTCCGCGGGCGTAGGGGTCCCAGTGTGGGGCGCCGAGCCCGGTGAGTGCCGGCACGAGGTACACGTCGTCGTTGCTGTCGACGCTGGCCGCGAGCTCCTCGGTCTCGCCGGCGTCGTCGATGATGCGCAACTCGTCACGCAGCCACTGCACCGCCGAGCCCGTGACGAAGATCGCACCCTCCAGCGCGTACTCGACCGGTTCGTCGCCGATGCCCCACGCGATCGTGGCCAGCGGCCCACGCGTGACCCGTTCCACCTCGGTTCCCTGATTCATCAGGACGAACGAACCGGTCCCGTAGGTGTTCTTGGCCAGGCCCTGCTCGTAGCAGGCCTGCGCGAACAGCGCAGCTTGCTGATCCCCGGCGATCCCCGCGACCGGGATCCCGTCGGTGAGCAGCGCCCCGTTGGCGGTCTCCGCCAGCTGCCCCGAACTGGCCACGACCTCAGGCAGGACCGCGTGGGGGATCGCGAGGTGTTCGAGGAGTTCGCCGTCCCAGTGCCGCTGGTAGATGTCGTACAGCAGCGTCCGCGAGGCGTTGGTGTAGTCAGTGACGTGGCTGCGGCCGCCGCTGAGCTTCCACACCAGCCACGAATCGATCGTGCCGAAGCAGACCTCACCGGCCTCCGCTCGTTCCCGCAAGCCCTCCACGTGCTCGAGCAGCCACGCGACCTTGGTCCCCGAGAAGTAGGCGTCGATGACCAGGCCGGTGCGGTGGCGGACCGGGTCCTGCAGCCCCTCGGCCTTCAACCGGTCGCACAGCCCCGCGGTGCGGCGGTCTTGCCACACGATCGCGTTGTGGACCGGCTGACCCGTGGCACGGTCCCACAGGACGGTCGTCTCGCGCTGGTTGGTGATCCCGATGGCGGCGACGTCCGCGGCGTCGAGCCCGGCGGCGTCGACCGCCTGCTCGGCGACCCGGCGGCTGACGTCCCAGATCTCTTCCGGATCGTGCTCGACCCAGCCGGGCCTGGGGTAGTGCTGCTGGAACTCCGAGTACGCCTGGCCGGCCACGTCCGCGTCTGGGGTGACCACCAGTGCCTTGGTACCCGTTGTGCCCTGGTCGATCGCCAGGATGTGGCTGCCCACGTCTCGCTCCTCGTCGGGGTGCGTCCCGCGCGCAGGCTACGGGTGCTTGGCTGCGGCCAGACGGCGTTGGGCCAGGATGGCCTGGGCGGCCCGCGACGCTGGTGGACGACGCAGCTGCGACGCCATCCAGGCGGTGGTGTCCACCAGAGCGTCGAGATCCACCCCGGTGTCGATCCCGCTGCGTTCGAGCGCGTACACCAGGTCCTCGGTGGCGAGGTTGCCCGCCGCGCCCGGTGCGTACGGGCACCCGCCCAACCCACCGGCTGAGGTGTCGGCGGCCGTGACGCCGGCGTCGAACGCCGCCAAGGTGTTGGCCAGGCCCTGCCCGAACGTGTCGTGCATGTGCACCGCCAGCCGGTCGAGCGTCACATGGCGCCGCATGGTGTCCAGGAGCCTGCGCACCTCGGCGGGCGTCCCGACGCCGATGGTGTCGCCCAGGCTGACCTCCGCGCAGCCCAGCTCGAACAGCGCCACGGTGACGCGGACCACGTCGGTGGTGGGCACCGCGCCCTGGTAGGGGCATCCCAGGACGGTGGACACGGAGCCGCGTGCGCGCAGTCCCGCCTGCGATGCCCGCTGGAGCACGGGGGCGATCATCTCCAGGCTCTCGTCGACCGTCCGGTCGAGGTTCGCCTTGCAGAACGCGTCGCTGGCGGCCGTGAGCACCACGATCTCGTCCGCCCCGCCGGCCAGCGCGTCATCGAACCCCCGCTCGTTGGGGACGACCGCCGGGTAACGGACGTCGGGCAGGCGCCGGATCGCGGCCATGACCTCCGCTGCGTCCGCCAGCTGCGGCACCCGCTCGGACTGCACGAACGAGGTCGCCTCGATGACCTCGAGCCCGCACCGGGCGAGCCGCTCGATGAACTCGACCTTCACGGCGGTGGGGACCGTCGCGGGCTCGTTCTGCAGACCGTCGCGCGGCCCCACCTCCACGATCGTGACGCGGTCCGGCAGCCTCATCCCCCGTCGCCCTCCATGTCACGTCGGGCGATCTCGCCGCGGTTGGCGAGCAGCACCCTCCGGAACACACCACCTCCCGCAGCGGTGTTGGGCCGGCCAGGCTAGGACAGTCGCTCGCGCGCGGGTCACCGTGACGCCGCGGTGCGCCGCGACACCCGAACGGACGGGCGCTGCACGCCCCGGAGGGTCCCAGGCCGCGACACTCGTGAACGTGGGGCGTGCACGGCCACAGCTGGGTCGTGCCGCCGAACGTGAACGTCCCTGACCACGTCGACGGAGACCCGATGGTCCTGGCCCAGACACCGCCCGCCGATCCGGGTTCGGTGTCGCCCAGCCGACAGATCCTGCAGACGATCACCGACGCGACGCAGACCTTCTTCGCACTGCTGCCGAAGTTCGTGCTCGCCGTCGTCGTCCTCGCGATCTTCGTCCTCGTCGGTCGGCTGGTGCGCTCGCGGATGCGGCCGCGGCTGGCCGGTGCACGCACCCCCAGCTTCGGGCGGGTGTTCTCGACGCTGGCGTACGTCGGGATCGTGCTGCTCGGGCTGGCCGTTGCGCTCCCGATCGCGTTCCCGTCGCTCAGCGTCGCATCGGTCCTGGGGGGTCTGGGTCTCCTCGGCGTCGCAGCCGGGTTCGCGTTCCAGGACATCTTGAGCAACCTGCTGGCCGGGATCCTGCTGATCTTCCGTCAGCCGTTCGTCAGCGGAGACCAGATCGAGGTGGGCGACATCCGCGGCACCGTGGAAGGCATCACCATCCGCGAGACCCGCATCCGCACGTTCGACGGGCGGTTGGTCGTCGTTCCCAACGCCGACGTCTACACCAGCGCGATCGAGATCCAGACCGACGCCGACGCCGTTCGCAGCACGTTCGCGACCGGTGTCGCGTACGGGACCGATCTCGCCCACGCGCGACAGGTCGCGCTCGACACCCTGCGTGGTGTCGACGGCGTCCTCGACGACCCGGCACCGCACGGCTACTACGTCGAGCACGGCGCGTCGTCGATCGGGCTGGAGCTGCGGTACTGGACCGGGTCGCACCAGGGCGAGGTCCGCCGGGTCCAGGATCAGGTGGCGGAAGCGATCCACGATGCCTTCGAAGACGCCGACATCGACATCCCGTTCGACATCGTCACCTTGGACGCGGGCGAGAGCTTCGCGGAGGTGATGCGGTCGCGCGAGCAGGAGTGACCGGCCGGCGCTCCGGCCCGCGTGGAGGGCCGCCGGCCGTGGCCAGCCGCGATCAGCGGCCGGTGCTTCCCCGACGACCGCACGATCAGCCCGACAGGCGCGACCTGACGATGGTGGAGACGCGTGCGCCGTCGGCGCGGGTGCCGACCTGGGGCATCACCACGCCCATGACCTTGCCGATGTCTCGGGACGTGTCGGCCCCCACCTCGGCGATGGCCGCGTCGACGAGGGTGCGCAGCTCCTCGTCGCCGAGCGGCTCCGGCAGGTACTCGCGGTAGATGTCGGCCTCGGCGTCCTCGGCGACCGCACGATCCTGCCGGCCCGCGTCACGGTAGGTCTGCGCGGCCTCGCGGCGACGCTTGACCTCGCGCTGCAGCAGCTGCTCGACCACGTCGTCGGGGAGCTGGCCCTGCGGTCCCCCACCGGCGTCGACCGCTGCGTTCTTCATCTCGGCGACCAGCATCCGAAGGGCGCTGACCCGCTGGCGGTCGCGGGCCTTCATCGCCGCCGTGAGGTCCGAGTGGATGCGTTGCTGGAGGGACACGGGCACTCCTGGATCGCACAGGAGCGTAGCCACGCATCTGCCGCGAACCGACCGTGGGCCGCGACAACCACCGTGGGCGAACAGCAGACCGCCCTCTCCGCGGGGGAGAGGGCGGTCTGGGGCACCGCGCGGGTGCCGGGGCGAGGCGGGGCGGGGATCGCCTCACCGGGGGAGGCTCGTGGCTGCCTAGCTGTCCTGCTCGTCGGTCTTCGAGCCGGTCACGGCCTCGACCACGGCGTCGGCCGTCTTCTGCACTGACGTCACCGCGGCCTTGGTCTGCGACCGGGCGGTCTGGGCCTGGTCGCGGCCTGCCGCGGCACCGGCCTCGACGCTGCGGCGGGCGGTCCGGCGCACGGAGGTGACGGCGGCCTTCACCTGGCTGCGGGCGTTGCCGGCCTGATCGACGACGTTGCGCACTCGGCGGTCCTTGAGCAGGTCGTCGGCGAGGGTCCGACCCTCGGCGGCCTTCTCGTCGAAGCGGGACTCGAGCCGGTTGCGCAGATCACGCACGCGCTTCTCGAGGTCCGTGCGGGTGCGCTTGGCGTCGGTGCTGCGGATGCGACCCGGGAGCGTCCGGGCGGCCGTCACCGCTTCGCCGGCGAGCTGGGCGGCGTTATTGGCCAGCCCCGCGAAGACGTAGGCGGTGTCGACGGCGATCACCTTCGGGTCACGTTCGTGGACGGGCACGCTCGTCAGGCGACCTGACGTGCGCTTGGTGGTGTTGGCCTTGGCGGCGTGCTTGGCGGTCTGCTTGGTCTGGGTCTGAGTCGCCATGCGTTGCTCTCCGATCTGGTCTGATGGTGGGCTTGCGGGAACGTGGTCAGGGGACGGCCACCGGCGGGACCGGGATGGCTGGCCCACACCGGGCCGCTCCCGACGACGCTCGACCGACTCTCGGTCGGCGTCTCGCTCCCCAGTTAACCCCATGTCGCTAACTATTGCAAGCGCACGGCGCTCTTGTGGCGCTGTCGAACGCAGATACGGGGAGATCTCGAGCATCCCGGGGGACGTGCCAGGAGCGTGGAAGGCGAAGAACGGCTCCGCTGCGTACTGACGTTAGCACCTCATCGAGGTGGTGTCACATCCCGACCGCAACTGGCCTGGTGCATCGCGACCAACTCATGGAGGACGGCCATCACCGGACCCATCGCCAGGGGGAAGGCACGCTCGGCCCGCCGTGCCAGGTCGCGGTACCAGTCCGGCTGGGCGGTCGCCGAGGCATCGCTGACCAGGATGTCCGCGACGCGGCGCCCGACCGGAACCAGGGTGGCGTTCACCCCGGCGAGCGTGTAGCCGAGCGCCTCCAGGTCGCTCCGCGCATCGATCAAGCCGGCGTCGCTGACGCTGATCGACGCGTCGTGGCCGTCCGGGACGGGCGGGAGCGCCGCCACCCAACCGTCCGCGACCACGGGGATACGCAACAACGTGGCTTCGGTCGGGACACTCGACGCGCAGCGAGTTCGCATGCCGGCCTTCCACGCGCGGGGCTGGGATGGTGGCATCCCCGGGCCGCCGAGTCACGTACGTGAAGCCAGACGCGGGCGCCGATCGCGACCCGCACCCCCGGAACGTCCACGCAGGTCCGTCAACTACGGTCGCTCGGACGCTGCCGTCCAAGGCGAGGAGGCGTGGCGCAGGTCGGTCTACTCGGCGCCAGCGGCTACACGGGTCGCTTGGTGGCCCACGCGCTCGACCGCCGCCGGGTGAACCTGATCGCTGCGGCGCGTGACGCGGGTCGCGTGCAGCGAGCTGTTGGCCACCTACCAGCCGTGACCGAGGTCCGCGCCGTGGACGTCACCGATCGAGACAGCCTCGGCGAGCTGCTCGCAGGGGTCGACGTGGTCGTCAGCACCGTCGGACCGTTCGTCGACCTGGGACCGCCGGCGCTGGACGCCGCGATCCGCGCTGGTGTGGACTACGTCGATAGCACCGGAGAGCAGCCGTTCCTGCGGTGGGCGTTCGACGAGCGTGCCACGGCGGCTGCTCGCGCCGGCATCACCGCCGTGCCCGCGTGCGGGTTCGACTACGTGCCCGGTGATCTCCTGGCCGACGTCGCAGCGACCCAGGTCGAGACGGCCCGCGACGTACACGTCGCCTACCTCGTACGCGGCTCCGGTGGGTGGGCGTCACGCGGAACTCGACGCACCGGGGTCCGCGCGCTCGCCGCCCCCGGGTACGCCTACGTCGACGGCCTTGAGTTGGAAGAACCGGGGCAGGTCCGGCGCCTGGCCTGGTTCCCGCGTCCGATCGGTCCCCACCACGTGGCCGGTTTCCCTGGCGGCGAACCCGTCCTCGTCCCGAGGCATGTCCCGTACGCACGGGAGGTCAGGTCGTACGTGGCCATCCCCGGTGTGGTCGCCGACCTGGCGCCCCTGGGCAAGCGGCTGTTGGGGTGGGCGCCTGCTCGGGCGCTGCTCGACCGTCTGTTGGCGGCCGGTCCGGAAGGTCCTTCCCCTGCTCGGCGGCGACAGACGCGCTGGGCGTGTGCGGCCGAGGTGGTGGGCGCCAACGGAGATGTCGCGCGGGCGTGGGCGCACGGGCGCGACGTCTACGGCTTCACGGCGGAGGCGATCGCCACGGTCGTCGCACGGCTGGTGGCCGGTGACGCGCACGCACACGGGGTGGTCGCTCCGGCCGAGGCGTTCGAAGCCGCTGACCTGCTCGACGAGCTGGCGGCCGTCGCCGGGATCCGCTGGTCGGTCCTCCCTCCCGCACCGCTGGCCGGTCCGTGAGCCGCGAGTGCGCGTTCTGTCGCATCGTCGCCGGTGAGGCCGACGCCCACACGGTGCTGGATCAACCGCACGTGGTGGCGTTCCTCGACCGACGTCCGCTGTTCCCCGGCCACGTCCTCGTGGTTCCCCGCCAGCATCGCCGCACGCTGGTGGACCTCCCGTCGGCCCGGCTCGGTGACCTCTTCGGGGCGGTGCAGAGGCTGGCCGCCGCGGTGCCCGCCGCGGTCGACGCCGCCGGCACGTTCGTGGCGATCAACAACCGGGTCAGTCAGAGCGTGCCGCACCTGCACGTCCACGTCGTGCCACGCACACCCAAGGACGGGCTGCGCGGGTTCTTCTGGCCGCGCCACGCGTACGACTCTGACGAGCACGCGGCGCAGGTGGCCGCCGCGATCCGAGACACGCTGGACCGTCAGGCCGACACCGCGTCGTAGACGATCAGCCGACCCCGACCGTGCGCGGATCCGGACCACTGGACGGAAGGTGCACCCCAGCGGCCAGCGTCGTGCGGTCCCGGGCTCTACGGTCAGTTGCAACAACGTCACACGCCGCACCGACACAAGGAGCCACCGTGAGATCCCGCGGAACCGCGCAGAAGATGCGCAAACGCGTCCAGGAGCGGATCGGATCCGACCCCACCGCAACCGAACGGCTCGTCGACAAGGTGACACCCACCAAGAGCCGCACCGAGAAGCTCACCGAGACCGTCGACGACCGCCTCGAGCCCGCCCGTGAAGCCGCATCGGAGCGGCTCGAACCCGCTGCTCAACGCATGCAGGAATCCCTGGCCAACGCCCGTCAGAGCCTGGCGGAGGCGACGCAGGAAGCCCAGCGCGCTGCGGAACTCTTCGCCGAACGCACGCGTGCCACGGCCGAGCGGGTCGGGGATTTCGTCGACGAGCACGTCGACGAGGAGACCGTACGGACCTGGGGTCCGCGGATGACCTTCGCCTTGGTCGGGTTGACCATCGGGTTCCTGCTGGGATGGCTGGTCGCTCGCCCACGCCGCGACGACGAGCACTGGGACGAGCGTGAGCAAGGGCTCGCGCAGGCTCCCGTCAAGGCGGTCAGCAGCCGGTAGCCGGCCGCGCGACCACGCACCCGACCGTTCACGGCAGCGTGAACGCGTGACACGGTGAAGCGTCCGGCGGCTGCACATGTGGCACGCTCCGTCCCTGCACCATGCGGAGGGGCGCTGTGCCACAGCTGTTCGCCGGCGATGAGCTGATCGGCGAGGTGCTCGGCGTCTACCACGCTGACCCTGCGACCGGCTTCGGCGTCGTCGAGTTGTGCGTCGAACCGCGTGGCGACGCAGGCGGTGCGCGTTGCGCTGGACCGCTCGCCGACCTGGTCGAGGGCCAGACCGTGCGACTGGTCGGGAGCTGGCAGCACCATCCGCGGTTCGGGCGGACCTTCGAGGCGACCTACTACGAACAGACCGTCCCGACCACGGTCGCGGGGTTGCGGGCGTTCCTCCTGACCGGGCGGTTCCCCGGCGTGGGACCCCGGACCGTCGATCGGATCGTGGCGGCGTTCGGACCCTCGGCCGGGTCGGTGATCGAGCGCGAGCCGCACCGGCTGGTGGCCGAGGCGGGGATCCGCTCCGACCTGGCCGAGGCGATCCACGCCCGTTGGCAGCAGGGCGCCGCGCTGGCAGCGCTCGTCCGGCTGGTCGAGCCGGCAGGGTTGCCCTACGACGCGGTGCGGTCGGTGTTCGCCCGGTTGGGCGTGGACGCCGCCGAGGTCGTCCGCCGCGATCCGTACGCAGTGCTGGACGCCGACCGGTGCCGTTTCGCGCACGCCGACGCGCTCGGCCGCCATCTGGGCGTGGATCGCCTCGACCCACGACGTCTGGCGGCGGCAGCCCGCGCCGCGCACGCCGCTGCACGCCACCGTGACGGGCACCAGTACCTGACGCGTGAGCAGTGCCTGCAGGAGGCGGCCCGCCTGGCGCAGGTCGACATGGACGCAGCCGACGATGGGCTGACGCTGGCCGTGGCGGGCGGTGAGCTCACCGTCGAGGAGATCAGCGTCGACGGGGGCCTGATCCAAGCGGTGTACACCTCCGCCGGTCTGGCGTCCGAACAGGCACTGGCCGACGACCTGGCCCGTCTACACACGACCGGCCGCGCCCGCTTGCGACCGCACCGCGGAGCGATCGACCCGTCGCCGGAGCTCACGGCCGGCCAAACCGCGGCCGTCCGGTTGGTGTCCGACGCGCCGGTCACCGTCCTGACCGGCGGACCCGGTACCGGCAAGACGCGCACCGTCCAGGAGGTGGTCGCCGCCGCCGAGGCCGCCAGCCTCAACGTCGCCCTGTGCGCGCCGACCGGCAGGGCCGCCAAACGCCTGGAGGAGTTGGTCGGCCGCCCCGCCACCACCGTGCACCGCCTGCTGGATGCGCGTCCCATGAGCTCCGACGACGGCCACGGCCGGGGTTTCGCGTTCCGCTACGGGGCGGGGGAGCGGCTGCCGCACGATCTGGTCGTCTGCGACGAGGTGTCTATGTGTGATACGTGGCTGGCGGCGTCGCTGGCGGCTGCGGTCGACGACGGGGCGCATCTCCTGCTGGTGGGCGATCCCGACCAGCTGCCCCCGGTCGGCACCGGTGATGTCGTCCGGGACCTGCTGCGTGCCCAGCTCGTGCCGTCGGTCACGCTGACCGAGGTTCACCGCCAGGCCGCCACCAGTCGGATCGTGTCGCTGGCCACCGAGGTCAACGCCGGAGCCCTCGGACAGCTCCGCGCCGTCGACGGCGACGTGATCGTCGCGGAGGAGCCGAGGCGGGCGCGGATCGTGCCACGCGTCGTCGAGGCGGTCGCCAACCGCATGCCGGCCTACTTCGGGGTCGAGGTCGGTGACATCCAGGTGATCGCGCCGGTGTACCGCGGCGACGCTGGCGTGGACGCGCTGAACGCGGCGTTGAAGGCGGCTCTGAACCCGAGCCGCGGCGCGGCCGTGGCGGGGTTCCGCGCCGGCGACCGGGTGATGCAGACGCGCAACGACGCTGAGCTGGACGTCTCGAACGGCGACATCGGGTACGTGGTCGACGTCGACCCGCGTCGCGAGCAGCTGCGGGTGACCTTCCCCCGAGGGGACGTCACCTACGACCGCTCCCAGGCCCGCGACCTGACCGACGCGTGGGCGATCACCGTGCACAAGGCGCAGGGTGGCGAGTGGCCGGTGGTGGTGTTCGTCTGTGACCGATCCCACCGGGCGATGCTGTGGCGCAACCTGGCCTACACGGCCATCACCCGGGCGCAGCAGGCGCTGGTGGTGGTCGGCCAGGGCGCAGCGCTCGCGGCCGCAGCCGCCCACGACCGGCCGCGGAACCGGCAGACGGCGCTGGACGTCCGGCTGCGACGAGCGGTGCAGCCATGAGCGGGGATTGCACGTTCTGCGCCATCGTCGCTGGTGATCAACCCCACCACCGGGTCCGCGAGGATGCCGACACCGTGGCGTTCCTCGACGTCCACCCCGCGACGCGCGGGCACACGCTGGTCGTGCCCCGGCGTCACGTCCGTGACCTGTGGGACGCCGACCAGGACGTCGCCGCTCGGGTGATGCGCGCGGGATGGGTCGTCGCGCGGCTGGCCCGTGACCGGCTGGGAGCCGATGGCGTCAACCTGTTCCAGGCCACCGGCGAGGTCGCCTTCCAGTCGGAGTTCCACCTGCACCTGCACGTGGTCCCTCGGTACGACCGCGAGGAGCTCGTCCGACCGTGGAGCCCGTTGCTCCGCGCCGATGACGACGAGCTCGGTGCGGTCGCTGACGTGCTCCGCGGCGGCTGAGGGGGGCGGCGGTGCGGCCAGGAGCTCAACCGGCCGGCGCTGGTCCTCGCAGCACCCTGGCGATCCCCACCAGCAGCAGTTCGGCCACGATCTCCAAGAGTCGCACGGCCGCGACCAGCACGAGGGTGGCGTCGGCGCCCAGCGCCGGGGCCAACACCAGCGTCGTGGCGCCCTCGCGCGCGCCGATCCCCCCCGGCGCGAACACCACGAGCCCTCCAGCGAGGTGACCGACGGCGTACGCCCCGACGGCCTGCAACCCGATCCGGGCCGGGTCGCCACCCACCGCGGTGAGCAGCACTAGGAACGCGGCCAACCTCACCGCGCTGTTGGCCAGGTACAGCGCGGCGACCCGCGCGAGGCGGGCGCGGGAGACCTCGACCCGCTCGTCGAGGCGCTGCAGGCGTCCCCGCGTCACCCACCGGCCCAGGCGCGTGTCGAGCAGACGTGACAGGCCGCGCAGCACCGCGTGGGGGTGGGTGAGGGTCGCGGCGAGCACCAGGAACGGCAGGGCTCCGATCGCCGCCAGCCACCGTGCCCGCACCAGCGGGAGCCACCAGGGCAGCGTCGCCAGGGACAGTGCGGAGCTGACCGACAGGTAGAAGGTCAGCTCCAGCAAGGTGCTGACCGCCCCGGCGGTGGCCGTCAGCCCGTAGCGGCGGGCCACGACGCCGCGGCCGGCCACCTGCCCCAGCGTGACCGTGTACCGCGCGAGTTGCGACACCGACCAGATCCACACGGCGGTGCGCGCGGGCGGACGCGGCGCGCCCAACGACACCAGCTCCCGCCAGTTCAGCGCCAGCAGCGTGTTCCCGACCAGGTAGGCCCCCACAGCCACCGCCGCCGGTTCCAAGCCGGGGATCCCGCCGGCCTCCCCGACGGCCTGCCACCGGGAACGGGCGACGGCCGCGGCGACCGCCAGCAGTCCCAGCGACGCGGCCCACCCCAGCGCCCGCCGCCCACGGCGCTGTGG
>JALYHG010000228.1 GCA_030776725.1 Actinomycetota bacterium | reverse complement strand
GGATCACCGTCGCCGGCGGCACGCACCAACGCCGAGCCGACGATGACCCCGTCGGCGTACCCGGCGACATCGCGCGCCTGTTCCGGCGTGGAGACACCGACCCCCACCAGGACGGGGAGGGCGGTGTGTTGGCGGATGCGCGACACCAGGTCGCGGGTCGACCGCCGCACCGCATCGACCCCGGTGACACCGAGCAACCCGGTGGCGTAGACGAACCCGGTCGAGGCGGCCGAGATGGCGGCCAGGCGCGCATCGGAGCTGACGGACGCAGCGAGGAAGACCGTCTCGAGACCGGCGTCCTGGGCGGCAGCGAGCCAGGGTCCGGACTCGCCAGCCGGGAGATCCGGCAGGATCGCGCCCGACAGCCCCGCGGCGGCGCAGTCGCGGGCGAACGGGGCGAGCCCTCGGACGGCGGCGATCGTGAAGTAGGTCATCACCAGCGCCGGTGCTGGGGTGACGGCCGTCACGCGGCGCGCCACGTCGAGGAAGTCGTCCACGCGGTAGCCGCGGCCGAGGGCGTGCTGGCACGCGGCCTGGATGGTGGGCCCGTCCATGATCGGGTCGCTGAACGGGAAGCCGATCTCGAGCAGGTCCGCACCGGCCTCGGCGGCGGCGTGCAGGCACGCCACGGAGGTGTCGAGGTCCGGGTAGCCGGCCGGGAGGTAGCACACGAGCGCGCGGCCGCCCCGACGGCGGTCCTCGAGGGTGGCGCGCACGCCCGGCCGGTCGCGTGCGGTCACGCTTCCACCCCCGTGAGCCGCGCGACCTCGTCGACGTCCTTGTCGCCCCGCCCGGACAGGGTCACCACGATCCGTGCCTCTGCGCCGAACGCCGCACGTCCGTGGTCGAGGAGCCAGCCGATGGCGTGGGCCGGTTCCAACGCGGGGAGGATCCCCTCGAGTTGCGCCAGCGTCCGGAAGGCGCGGAGCGCCTGCTCGTCGGTGGCGGCGACGTACTCCGCCCGGCCGGTGTCCTTCAGGTACGCGTGCTCGGGTCCCACGCCCGGGTAGTCCAGCCCCGCCGACACGCTGTGCGCAGGCAGCACCTGGCCGTCGTCGTCGACCAACGCGAACGAGCGCGCCCCGTGCAGCACCGCCTCCCGCCCTTCGGTCAAGGTGGCTGCGGACCGGCCCGAGCCGACCCCGTCCCCGGCGGCTTCCACGCCGACCAGCCGCACTCCTCGGTGGGGCACGAACGCGTAGAAGCTCCCCATCGCGTTCGACCCGCCGCCGACGCACGCGACGATCGCCTCGGGCAGCCCGCCGGCGTGCTCCTCGAACTGGATCAGGGTCTCGTCACCGATGACGCGCTGCAGGTCGCGGATCAGCGTGGGGAACGGGTGGGGGCCGACCACCGACCCGATCAGGTAGTGGGTGGTCTCCACGTTCGTCACCCAGTCGCGCATGGCCTCGTTGATGGCGTCCTTCAGGGTCCGGGTCCCGGCCGCGACCGGGATCACCTCGGCTCCCAGCAGACGCATCCGAACGACGTTCAGGCGCTGGCGGCGGCAGTCCTCCTCACCCATGTAGATCAGGCACCGCAGGCCGAACAGGGCGGCAGCGGTGGCCGTGGCGACGCCGTGCTGGCCGGCGCCGGTCTCGGCGATGATCCTCTCCTTGCCCATCCGGACGGCGAGGAGCGCCTGACCCAGGACGTTGTTGAGCTTGTGGCTCCCGGTGTGCGCGAGATCCTCCCGCTTGAGGTAGGTGGCCACCCCGGCTGCCTGTGACAGCCGCTCCGCCAGGTACAGCGGGGTGGGACGCCCGCCGTAGTCGTGCTGGAGACGGGTCAGCTCCGCCTCGAACGCGGGGTCGCTCCGCGCGGCGTCCCAGGCGGCCTCGAGCTCCTCGAGGGCGCCGAACAGGGCTTCGGGGACGAACTGTCCGCCGAAGCGGCCGAAGGTTCTGTCTGGGACTGCGTTCACCGGTACTCCGTCGCGGTGGTGGGCGATGCGCCGGCCGAGACGAGCAGCGCGACCGCGGCGCGGGGGTCGGGCGCGGTGATCAGCGACTCGCCGACCAGCACGGCGTCGGCGCCGGCCAGGGCGATGGTCCGCACGTCCTCGGGTCCGCTCAGGGCGGACTCGGCCACGGTCACGACCGAGTCGGGGAGCGCCGGGCGGACCCGCGCGAAGATCGTCTGGTCGACCTCGAAGGTGTTGAGATCACGGGCGTTGATCCCGACGATCGCCGCGCCCGCCTCGTAGGCCAGGGCAGCTTCCTGTTCGTTGTGGACCTCGACGAGCGCGTCGAGGTCGGCCTCGCGGCACGACTGCAGCAGTCGTTGGGTGTCGTGGGGACCGAGCGCGGCGACGATCAGCAGCACCGCGGAGGCTCCCGCCGCTCGGGCCTCCCACACCTGGTAGGGCGAGACGACGAAGTCCTTACGCAAGGTGGGGATCTCCAGGCGGGCGACCGCTGCCAGGTCGTCGAGGCTGCCCAGGAACCGGTCGGGCTCGGTCAGCACGCTGACCGCCGCGGCGCCGCCGTCGCGGTACGCCTCTGCCTGGGCGACCGCGTCGAGTTCTGGCGCGAGCGGCCCGCGCGACGGCGACGCTCGCTTGATCTCGGCGATGACCGCCACGCCCGGCCCGCGTAGGGCCACCTCCAGCGAGGGTCCGGGTGCGACCTGCAGCGCCCGCTCGCGGAGGGCGTCGAGCGGCTCGGCGTCCCGCGCGGAATCCAGCCGGGCGTGGGCGCCGGCGACCAACTCATCGAGGTAACTGCTCACACGACGTCCCGGATGGGCGGGACCAGGGTCGGCGCCATGGTAGTGACTGGCCGCGGCGCGGTACCGCTACGGCCCTGTCGGGCGGGGCGGCGTGGACGGTGCCAGGCCGTTGGCGTCCTGTGGGCGCAGGCTCCGCAGGAACGCAAGCGTCAGATCACCTGCCCGACGCAGATCGGCGACGTGCAGATGCTCGGGCGTGTCGTCGGGAGAGTGGTACACGTCGTCGAGGAACGTCCACAGCAGGGCAGCGGGGATCCGGCGGCGGGCGAACGGGCCGTGGTCGCTGATGTCCCCGCGCGCCTGGACCGCGTACCCGGTGAGACCGGTCTCGGCGGCCACGTGCTGCAGCCGCTGGGCGAGGGTGGCGGGGCCGACGTCGAACCAGCAGATGCACGTCACGTCGCCGTTGCCGACCATGTCCACGCTCAGCGCGGCGACCACCCGGTCGGCGTGGGCCGCGGCGTACCGGTCGGAGCCCAGGTGGTGCTGGCGAGGCTCGGACGGCTGGTACTCCTCGGCGCCGAACGCGACGAGGACGACCGGGACGCCCGTGTCCTCGTCGGCCAGCTCCCGAGCCACGGCCAGCAGCACCCCGATCCCGCTGGCGTTGTCGTTGGCGCCCGGAGACCCCACCACGGTGTCGTGGTGGCCGCCGACGACCACGTGTGCGCCGCCGCGCGGGTCCGTGTCGCGCCACGCCACCACGTTGGCCGTCACGCCCCCCTGCGGCAGCGGGAAGGGTTCCTCCACCACGCTCCAGCCGGCGTCCCGCAACCGGTCGGCGATCAGTTGGCGGGCCTGGGTGTCAGCGAGGCTGCCGGCGGGGCGCGCACCGAGCGACGTCAGCGCATGGACGACCAGCATCGCAGCGTCCGCGTCGAACGCCCCGCGGGCCGGTGACGGTGCGTCGGGGCTCGGGGAGGGCGACGTCTGCCGCGCGGTGGGCGCACCCGCAGCGGAGGTCCCCGCGGTCGGCGACGTGGCCGGCTGGGCTCCGCCCGCGCACGCCACCGCCCCGAGCAGCAGCGCCGAGGCGAGGACGCGGAACCTGCGCCACACCGCCGGACGGCACGGGAAGCCGGGCACCGGGCGCCCCCAGCGGCCTGGTCTCAGAACGTGAGGACCTCGTAGCCCGCCACCACGAGCGAGCGGAAGCTCGGGTGACGCTTGTACTCATCCAGCAACGTGACACCGGCCTCCCGGACGTCGTCGGTCGCGTCGAAGCTGTCCGCGCAGTAGCTGCACGCCCCCGCGATCGCTCCTCGAACCGACTCGTACAGTCGATGGGCGACGTGGTCGGGGTCGGACAGCTTGCCGGGCCAGCGGGTTGCGGCACCGTCGAAGATCAGCGTCGCGTCGTCACCAGCCTCCGTGAACTCCCTCACCACCATCATCGCGTTGACCATGCGGGCGAGGTCGTCGTGCGACTCGGTGCCGGCGAACACGACCGTCGCGACCTTCACATCAACCCCTCTTCGTTGCGGACTCCCAGCGTGCCAGCGTACGGTCGGGCCGAGGTCATCATCGACCCCCGACCGCAGGATCGACCATGCCTGACATCTCCATCCTCGGATTCGCCGGGAGCTTGCGGGAGGGTTCCTACAACCGCGCGCTGCTCGAGACCGCAGCGGAACGGGCCCCGGGCGACATCCGCATCGAGATCTTCGATCTCGCGCCGATCCCGCTGTACAACCGTGACGTCGAGGAGCAGGGCGACCCCGAGCCGGTGGCCGACTTCAAGCGACGCATCGACGCCTCGGATGGCGTGCTCATCGCCACGCCCGAGTACCAGCACGGCATCCCGGGGGTCTTGAAGAACGCCCTCGACTGGGCGTCACGCCCCCCGGGACGGTCCGTCATGCAGGGCAAGCCGGTGGCGATGATGGGGGCGAGCCCCAGCCCGGTCGGGACCGCACGGGCGCACCTCCAGCTGCGGCGGACGTTGCTGTACCTCGAGGCGGACATCGTCAGCACCCCCGAAGTGCTCGTCTCCTCGGCGGCGGAGAAGTTCGAGGACGGCCGTCTCGTCGACGACGACAGCCTGGGGTTCCTCGACCAGCTCCTCGAGACGTTCGCCGACCACATCCGCCAGCGTTGACGTTGGCGACCGCGGTGGTCAGCCGGACAGGCGCTCTGCGGCTCGCACCGCAGTGAGCAGCGCCATCGCCTTGCTCCGGGTCTCGGCTTCCTCGGCCCGTGGATCGCTGTCGGCGACCACACCGGCGCCTGCCTGCGCGTACGCGACGCCGTCGCGGAGCACCAGGGTGCGGAGCGCGATGCAGGTGTCGACGTTCCCGGACAGGTCGACGTACCCGATGGCGCCTGCGTAGGCCCCGCGACGGGTGGGCTCGAGCTCGTCGATGATCTCCATCGCGCGCACCTTCGGAGCGCCCGACACCGTGCCGGCCGGGAAGACCGCGCGCAGGACGTCGACAGGGGTCACGTCCGCCCGCAGCGTCCCGGTCACCCGGCTCACCAGATGCATCACGTGCGAGTAGCGCTCCACGACCATCAACTCGTCCACGCTGACGGTCCCGACCTCACAGACCCGGCCGAGGTCGTTGCGGCCCAGGTCCACCAGCATCACGTGCTCGGCGCGTTCCTTGTCGCTGGCGAGCAGTTCGCGCTCGAGGCGACGATCCTCCTCCAGCGTCGATCCGCGCGGTCGGGTCCCGGCGATCGGCCAGGTCTCCGCCCGCCTGCCTTCGACGCGGACCAGGGCCTCGGGCGACGAACCGACGATGTGCAGCTCGTCCAGGTCGAACAGGAAGAGGTACGGCGATGGGTTGATCACGCGCAGCATCCGGTACACGTCGAACGCCGATGCGCGGGTCGGCACCCCGAAGCGCTGGCTGGGCACGACCTGGAAGACGTCGCCCGCGGCGATGTGCTCCTTCGCGCGCGCCACCATCGCCTCGTACTGGCCGGGGGTGAGGTTCGACTGGGCGTCCTCGACCGGCTCGGTCGACGGAGGATCAGCCAGGGTGGAGGGGGTGGCGGCGCCCAGAAGCGCGACGAGCTCGTCGGCCATGCCGCAGGCCTGGTCGTACTGGGCGCCAGGATCGTCGCCGATCACGACGTTGGTGACGACGGTGAGCTTCTGCAGTAGGTGGTCGATCGCGACGACGTGGCGTGGGAAGAGCATCACGACGTCGGGGATGTGCAGGTCGTCACGACCGGTGATCGGGACGCGTTCGATCTCGCGGACGGCCTCCCAGCCGATGTACCCGACCGCGCCGCTGTGCAGCGGCGGCAGGCCGGGGATCGCCGGGCCGGTCAGCGCACGCGTCACCTTGTCGAGCGCGTCCAGCGGCCCGGTCGCGTCCCGGCCCGCGGGCGGCACGCCGCCCTCCCACGACACCGTCCCATCGCGGCCACGCAGGATCAGGAACGGCTCCAGCCCAACGAACGAGTACCGGCCCCAACGCTCGCCGTGCTCGGCGGACTCGAGCAGGAAGGACGGCCCCCGGCCCGAGAGCTTGGCGTAGACGGACAGGGGGGTCTCGAGGTCGGAGAGGATCTCACGCCACACCGGCACGACCGCGTGATCAGCAGCCAGCCGCAGGAACTGCTCGCGCGACGGCCGGTGACTGGTCACCTCTCGTCGACCGCCCCCTCGGACAGGTCACGGTGGAAGCAGGTGCGTTCGCCGGTGTGGCAGGCCGGGCCGTTCCCGGCGTCGACCAGGACGAGGAGCGTGTCCCCGTCACAGTCAGCCAGGATCTGCCGCACCTTCTGGGTGTTCCCGGACGTGGCACCCTTGTGCCACAGCTCCTGCCTGGACCGTGACCAGAACACCGTCTCGCCGCGCGCGAGGGTGAGGGCGAGCGACTCGTCGCTCATCCACGCCACCATCAGCACCTCGCCGGTGTCGTGCTGCTGCACCACCGCGGGGATCAACCCGCGATCGTCGAACCTCAGGTCGGTGATCGACAACGGCATCCGGTCTCCGGGCTGGCGCGGTCACGCAGCGTACTTGACCGCCTCTGTTCGTTCTCCACGGCCGCTCGCCGACTCTCCCTGCGCTTCTAAGCGCCAATCGGCTCGCTCCGCCATCGGGCGACGGCGCGGTGTGGACGGACCCGCGACGAGACCCCTCCGCCCGTGCCAGCCGCCTAGGGCCTCCGAGGCGCCGGAGATATCGGTGATGGCCCGGCTGGGTCGCTCGATCGCGGCCTGCTCCGGTCAGCCGAACCGGCGGCCTCGTCATGGTGTCTTCCCGGTGTCGTTTCACCGCAGCGCGTGCGGGCGCCGGAACCGCCGGACCGATCATGGCGTCCGACTCGAGCCGGCGTCTCACCAGCTCCAAGGAGAGGATGCGCCAGTACACGGAGTCGGTCCCGGTCAACCCGCGCCCCGCGTCGTGCGTTCATCACTTGACACCGCGTTGTGAGGGAGGATCCATGCCACGAGAGATATCCCTGCGGGCCGCGGAGGGGTTGCGGGTTCACCCTGCCGGCAATCCCTTGCGGCACGCTCGCGCGGTTCCAAGAGCGAGGAAGAGCCGAGCCATGACGCGACTGACCATTCACCGCCGGGCAGACGCGACCCACTCCCCCACCTGCGGCGGGAAGGCATTGCTGCTGGCCGGTGCGGCCTTGTTGGTGAGTAGCGCCTGCGCGACAGGCGACAGCGCGGCGCCCACCTCCGACACGGACACGACAACGGCGCTGAGCGACCCGTGCGTGGGGATCGGTCCCGCCCCTGAACTGGCGGAGGTCACCTGGCTAGCGGATGGCAGGCTCATGGCCGCCACCGCGGGGGGCCGGCGCGGTGCCTCCTTGAGGTCGGCCAGGCCGAGACCTTGGAGTGGGCAGGGAGCGCCGACCGCGTCTTGCTGGGATCCACCCGGGCCGTGACCGCCGAGGGCGAGGTCTCCCTGGCCCTTCCCTCCAACGGCCGTGTGCGCTGGTCGGCGCCCACGGGCAAGTCGGTCCTCCACGTCGATGCCCAGGGGCGGCTGCGCAAGCAGGTACTGGGCGGAGCGGTCAGCGAGCTGGCTGCCATGGAACGCGCCGACGACGCCGTCTACCACCCCGCGGGGCTCACCATCGCCGCCTCAGGGGAGGGCGAGGTCGCCGGGGGCGAGGTCGTCCGGGGCTTGTTCGTAGCCCGGAACACGGGCGAGGGGGCGCCCCAGCCGCTCGCCGAGGGCGAGACGGCCCGGCGCATCGACTCGCTCGCCTTCTCGTCCGACGGAGCCCTGGTGTTCGTGGCCGACCACGGCGGGCACAGCGACCTTCACCGCCTGGACCTCCAGCGGGGGACGATGGCAACGGTGGCCACGGTGAGCGGGCAGGAGCACATCGGGCGGGTGGCGGTCTCTCCCTTCGAGACCGACACCGTCGCCTTCGCACGCTGCGAGCCCGACGGCACCCCCCGGCCCACCTTCGCCGAGCGCGGAGGGAGCGCTCTGGCTCTGGAGGGGACGTCGGTGGCGCGCGCGGAACCCATCGGCTGGCTCCCCGATGGCGGGCTGGTGCTCGTCGCCCGCCCCCGCTGCGACGACGGCCCCGGGAGCCTCTACGTGTTCCGGGACGGCACGGCCCACCTTGTGGCCGAGGACGTGGAGGCGGCGGCCGTGCGGGCGGTGCTCCCCGAGCCGCCGCCCTCCCCCGAGATCCTCCCCACCAGCCCCTTCGCCTGATGAAGAACGCCTGCGGCCGGTCGGCCGCCACGTTGCACCACACAGCAGCAGTTCGGCGGAAGGTGCCGGCGCTCGTGAACGCCACCGTCGACGTAGGGTTGTCCCGGGAGGAGCTCCGGTGTCCCACGACCAGCCCTACATCGCGGTGGTCGGCACGGGCACGCCCGATGCCGCGTTCGAGGCGCTGGCCGAGGACGTCGGTCGCCACGTTGCTCTCGCCGGCGGGGTGCTAGTCTGCGGCGGGTTGGAGGGTGTCATGGCGGCGGCGAGTCGCGGCGCGGCCGAGGCCGGCGGCCTGGCGTTGGGGATCCTGCCCGGAAGCGATCGCCGCGCCGCGAACCGATGGGTGCAGGTGGCCGTTGCCACCGGTGTCGGTGAGCTGCGCAACGCCCTGCTGGTTCGCGCAGCCGATGTCATGATCGCGATCGGCGGAGGGTTCGGGACGCTGTCGGAGATCGCGTTCGCCGTCAAGACCGGCGTCCCGGTGGTTGGTCTTCGCACCTGGGACCTGGCCCGTGCCGGTGCCCCGGACGCCATCGAGGTCGCCTCCGACGCCCCGGACGCGGTCCGGCGGGCGCTGCGTCACGCCAGCAGATGACTCGCACGTGGCGCCGCCGGCTGGCAGCCAACCGGTCGGTCACGCGGTGGCCTGTCCGGCCGGTGAGACAGGGCGGACCGGCAGGCCGGCTGCGGCGAGTTCCGTCTTGACGTCGGCGATGCGCAGCTGCCCGAAATGGAAGATGGACGCGGCGAGCACGGCAGCGGCGCCGCCCTCGGCGACCGCGTCGACCATGTGGCGGGCGCCGCCCGCCCCGCCGCTGGCGATCACCGGGACGTTGACGGCAGCGCTGACCGCAGCCAGCAGGGCGACGTCGAACCCGTCCTTGGTCCCGTCGCGGTCCATGGAGGTCAGCAGGATCTCGCCGGCACCCCGCGCCTCGCACGCTCGGGCCCACTGCACCACATCGATGCCGGTGGGGGTTCGGCCCCCGTGGATGTGCACCTCCCACGCGGGGCGCTGGCCCGGTCGCCGACGCGCGTCGATCGCCGCGACCACGCACTGGCTACCGAAGGCGTCGGCGGCCTCGGCGAGGACGTCGGGGCGCTGCACCGCGGCGGTGTTGAGCGACACCTTGTCCGCGCCGGCTCGCAGCATGCGCCGGACGTCGTCCACGCTCCGGATCCCGCCCCCGACGGTGAGCGGGATGAAGACCTGCTCGGCCGTGCGGGCGACGACGTCGACCATGGTGGCGCGTCCCTCCGACGAGGCCGTGATGTCGAGGAACACCAGCTCGTCGGCGCCCTCCGCGTCGTAGGTCCGGGCCAGTTCCACCGGGTCTCCGGCGTCGCGGAGCTCGACGAACCGGATGCCCTTGACCACACGGCCCCCGGTGACGTCCAGGCACGGTACGACCCGGACCGCCAAGCCTCCGGCGTCGGTCATGCGACGTTGCCGACGGCTGCGAGCGCGTCGCCGAGACCGAACCGCTGCGCGTAGAGCGCCTTCCCGACGATCGCGGCGTCCACACGCGGATGGCAGGCGGCGAGCGCCTGCAGGTCGGAGATGGTGGCCACCCCACCGGAGGCGGTGACCCGTGCGTCGGTGGCGTCGGCCACCGCGGCCAGCGTGTCGAGGTTGGGTCCTTCGAGGGTGCCGTCACGGCCGACGTCGGTGTAGACGAACCGCGCGACGCCCATGCTGGTGAAGCGGTCGATGGCCTCGAAGAGGTCGCCGGCCGCTTGCGTCCATCCGCGTGCCTGCAAGGTGCGGCCACGCGCGTCGAGGCCGACCGCGATCGCGTCGCCGTAGCGGTGCACGCACTCGGCGACGAACTCCGGGTCGGTCAGCGCCATCGTCCCGATCACGATGCGTTGAGCGCCGTAGGCGAGCGAGGCCGCCACGTCGGCGAGGTCGCGGATACCACCCGAGGCTTGGACGGGCACGCCTGTCGCGTCGACGATGTCGGCGATCAGGTGACGGTTGCGGGGCTCGCCGGTGAACGCCGCGTCGAGGTCGACCACGTGCAGCCACCGGGCGCCGGCGTCGGCCCAACGACGCGCCGCGGCCACGGGGTCGGTGTCGTACACGGTCTCCGCGTCGGTCCTGCCCTGCGTGAGCCGGACCGCCTTCCCCTCGCGGATGTCCACCGCCGGGTAGATCGTGAAGCCCACCGCTGGTTACGCCACCGCGACCGGCAGACCCGCGACCCAGTTGGTCAGGAGGCGGATGCCGACGTCGGACGACTTTTCCGGGTGGAACTGGGTGCCGACGACCGGACCGGCACGGACGATGCACGGGAACGGCTCGGGGTAGCGGCAGGTCGCCACGACGTGTGCGGGATCCGACGCGACCGCGTAGTAGGAGTGCACGAAGTAGGCCCGCTGACCGGCGACCCCTGCCAGCAGCGGGTCGTCGTCGTGCCCGGACGCGGGGACGATCACGTCCCACCCCATGTGCGGGATCCGGACCGTGTCGGGGAAGCGCACCACCCGGCCGGGCAGGATCCCCAACCCCGGGCAGTCGCCTTCCTCGCTGTGCTCGTACAGCAGCTGCATCCCGACGCAGATGCCCAGTAGCGGCCGGCCCTCACTCACCCAGCGGCGGACGAGGTCTGCCAGCCCGCCGCGCTGCAGGTTGGCCAGGCACGTCCCGAAGTGTCCGACGCCGGGCACCACCAGCGCGTCGGCCCGTCCCGCCACCGCCGGATCCGCGGTGACGGTGACCTCGGCACCGGCGCGCTCCAGACCACGTTGGGCGGAACGGAGGTTGCCCGCCTCGTAGTCGAGGACCCCCACGTGTGGTCGTGCGGTCACGCCAGCACTCCCTTGCTCGAGGGGATCTCGCTCCCGGTCACGGCCACGGCGCGCCGCAACGCCACGGCGGCTGCTTTGAACACCGCCTCGTGCGCGTGGTGGCTGTTCCCCCCGCGGATCAGCTCGACGTGGAGGGTGATGCGGGCATGTGCGACCAGCGACTCGAAGAAGTGGCGGGTCAAGGTGGTCTCGTACGTCCCGATCAGCTCCACCGGGGTCGCGACGTCGTACACCAGGTAGGGACGCCCCGACAGGTCGATCGCCACGCGCGCCAGGCACTCGTCGATCGGGACGGTGGCGTCACCGAACCGCTCGACGCCGGCGCGGTCGCCCCACGCCTGCATCAGCGCCTGGCCGAGCGCGATGCCGGTGTCCTCGACCGTGTGGTGGGCGTCGACCTCGAGGTCCCCGTCGGCACGGACGGTGAGTTCCAGCCGGGCGTGGCGGCCGAGCTGGTCGAGCATGTGGTCGAAGAACGGCACGCCGGTGGCGACGTCGGTGCGGCCGTCGCCGTCGAGGTCGACGTCGACGACGACCCCGGTCTCGCGGGTTCCGCGCTCGACGTGGGCGTGGCGGGCCATGTTCTTCCGGTTGTTGGTCGACGACGTGCAACCGTACCGGCCACGTGGGCGTCCAGCCTCAGCCGCCGGCGTCGGCACCGAGCGCCGCGCGCACAGCGGCGAGGAAACGGTCGTTCTCCTGGACGGTCCCCACCGACACCCGCAGGCACCCGTCCAACCGTGGCCTGGTCGAGAAGTCACGCACCAGGACGCCCCGGTCGAGGAGCCGCTGGAACAGGTCGGGGACGTCGGTGCGGAACAGCAAGAAGTTCGCCGACGATCGGAACACGGTCACCTGGGGGAGCCCCTCGAGCGCCGCGGCGACCCGGGCGCGTTCGGCGGCCACACCCGGGATGTGGGTCAGCATGGCCGGGCCGAGGTCCAACGCCGCCAGGGCCGCGACCTGCTTGACCGTGTCGAGGTGGTACGGCAACCGGACGCGGCGCAGATCGTTGATCACCCAGTCGTGGGCGAGCAGGTAGCCCAGACGGAGTCCCGCCAGGCGGTACGCCTTCGAGAACGTCCGGGTCACCACCGCCCTGGGCAACACATCCAGCAGCTCCCGGGCGGAGGCGGCACCGAACTCGACGTAGGCCTCGTCGACGATCACCAACGCGTGGCCGGCGTCGTGCAACGCCCGGACGGCGTCGAGCGACACCGGCAGACCGGTGGGGTTGTTGGGATGGGCGACCGTCACCAGGTCGGGGCGGTGCCTGCGCACGGCGGCGGCAGCCAGATCCGCGTGCAGTGTGAAGTCGTCGGGCAGGTCATCCTCGACGACGTCGGTGAGCGCGACACGCGCGATCAGTGGGTGGGCGGAGTAGCCGGGGCGGAACAGCAGCATCCGGCGCCCCGGCCCGCCGTACGCCAGGAACAGCTGCAGCAGGACCTCGTTCGAACCGTTGGCCACCCACACACGGCTGGCGTCCAGGCCCTCGAGATCAGCCAGCCGCGTCCGCAGGTCCCGCACACACCGGTCGGGGTAGCGGTGCAGCCCGAGACCAGCCAGCCGCGCCCGGACGGCGTCCTCGAACTCCGGCGGTGGCGGTTCGGCGGTCTCGTTCGTGTTGAGCCTGACGGGGACGTCCAGCTGCGGCGCCCCGTACGGCTCGACGCCGACCAGGTCGTCGCGGACGGGGACCCGGTCGATCACGGCATCCTCGCCGACCCGTTCCCGTCCAGACGCAGGTCGACGGCTCGACCGTGGGCAGGCAGGTCCTCCGCCGCCGACAGGGCACGGACGGTCGGCGCGAGATCCCTCAGCGACGACTCGTCGTAGTGCACCCAGTTGACCGCCACGAGGAAGTCACTCGTGGTCAGTCCGCCCCGGAACCGGGCGGTCCGCGCGGTCGGGAGCGTGTGGTTGGGCCCTGCGGCGTAGTCACCCAACGACACGGGGGTCGAGGCCCCGACGAAGATGGCGCCCGCGAACCGGACGCGTTCGGCGACCGGGACAGGATCGGCGGTCTGGACCTCCAGGTGCTCCGGCGCGAAGGCATCGACCACCTCGACCGCGTGGTCGAGGTCATCGACGATCACCGCCGCGCCCTGCCCGGCGAGCGCGGTCTCGACCCGCTGCCGGTGCCGGGTGGTCGCGACCTCACGGCGCAGCGCGTCAGCCACCGCTTCGACCACCGCCGGATCGGGCGTGACCAGCAGGCAGCTCGCCAGCTCGTCGTGCTCGGCCTGGGCCACGAGATCCGCCGCGACGAGGCGCGGATCGGCGGAGGCGTCGGCGATGATGGCGACCTCCGTCGGGCCGGCGAAGCCCTCAGCGCCGCAGCGGCCCTCCGCCTGCACCAGCTGCTTGGCGAGCGCCACGTAGAGGTTGCCCGGCCCGACGATCTTGTCGCACCGCGGCACGGTCCGGGTCCCGTAGGCCATGGCCGCGACCGCCTGCGCCCCGCCGACAGCGAACACCGCATCGACGCCGAGCATGCCCGCAGCCGCCAGGATCGTGCGGTCGGGGAGGCCGTCGCTCCCGGTCGGTGGCGTGCACAGCACGATCTCGTCCACCCCGGCGACCTGCGCGGGGACGACCGCCATCACAACACTCGACGGGTACGCCGCCTGTCCCCCAGGGACGTACACCCCCACCCGATGCAGGGGACGGAACCGCTGACCGAGTCGCGCCCCGCCCCGTTCCACGGTCCAGTCGGCGGGCCTGGCCTGTTGGTGGAACCAGCGCACCTGCGCTGCCGCCTGCTCCAAGGCGGCGCGCACGTCGCCGGTCAGATGCCGCAGCGAACGTCGCAACGCCTCCACGTCCACGGCGAGGTGGTCGGGTCGGACGTGATCGAACCGCTCGGTCAGGTCCCGGACGGCGTCGTCGCCGCGGGTCCGGACCTCGGTGAGGATCTGCTCGACCGCGGAGCGTGCGGACGCCAGGTCGACCGCCGCTCGAGGGAGACGGTCGGTGGGGTCGCGGCGGTCGCCGCGCAGGTCCAGGACGGTGAGGACAGCCATGTGCTCGAGCGCCGGGCGGAGCCGGAGCCTACCAACGGCGACTGGCGACCGGTCGCGACGGCGGTCACGCGTGATGTCTCGCGGCAGCGACCGGGTGGTCGTCCTGGCGGGCGGTTCAGCCCGCGGGTCACGTCCTTTCTACCGGGCGGGTCGGCTACCCGGTCACAGCGCGTCGACCACGGTGACAGGACGTTCGCAGACGCCGCTGGGGAGGGGGAGACCGTGGATGCCTTGGAGCTGCTGACCAGCCAGCACAACGAGGTCGAGAGGCTGTTCTCCGAGTACGAGCAACTCGGGCCCGGACAGGCCGAGCGCAAGAAGCAGATCGCGCGCCAGGTGATCACCGACCTGTCGATGCACGCCGGGGTCGAGGAGGTGGCGTTCTACCCCACCGTCCGTGAGGCTCTCCCCGACACCGAACAGGAGATCCAGGAGGACCTCGAGGAGCACGAGCGCGTCAAGCAGACCCTGTCGAACATCCAAGGGATGGAACCCACGGATCCGCAGTTCGACGCGGAGTTCCAGCAGGTGATCAGCGATGTCCGCCACCACGTCAACGAGGAGGAGAACCAGCTCTTCCCGCGGGTGCGGCAGGGCATGTCCGACCAGGAGCTGCGCGACCTCGGCGAGGCGATGCAGGAGCTGAAGAGCCGGGTGCCGACCAACCCCCACCCGCACGCACCGCAGGAGCCGCCAGCGAACGTGGTGCTGGGGCCGGTCGCGGGGATGCTCGACCGGGTCCGGGACGCGATCCGGCAACGCACCGGCAAGAAGACCGTCTGATCGACGCCGGCGACCACCCGGCGCGGTGATCAACAGGGGCCCGCCCACAGCGTTCGAGCTGGGCGAGCACCGCTACGACCTGTCTCACCGGGCCCTGGTGGTCGCGATCCTCAACCGCACGGTCGATTCCTTCTACGACGGCGGCGCCTACGTCCGCCGTGACGCGTTCCTGCGCCAGGCGGAACGGCTGGTGTCCGACGGAGCGGACGTCGTCGAGGTCGGCGCCCGCGCCGCTGGAGTGGGGACACGCGACGTCACCGCCGCCGCCGAGACGGACCTCGTGGCGGCGAGCGTCGCGGCGCTGCGTGACCGCTTCGACGTCCCGATCGCGGTGGACACCTGGCGCGCCTGCGTCGCGGAGGCTGCCTTCGCGGAAGGTGCCGTCCTCGGCAACGACATCAGCGGGTTCGCCGACGACGGCTACCTGCCTGCCGTCGCCGTGGCCGGCGCGTCGGTCGTCGCCACCCACATCCGCTTGCAACCGCAGGTCCCCGATCCCGATCCCGTCTACGACGACGTGGTGACCGACGTTGCCGCGGCGTTGCGCCGACTGGCAGGCGAGGCGGCGGCCGCCGGCATCCCCGCCTGCCGTGTCGTGGTCGATCCCGGACTCGACCTCGGCAAGACCTGGCAGCAGTCGGTGCGGCTGCTGGCCAACATGGAGGTCTTCGCGGCCCTGGGCCACCCGCTCCTGCTGGCTGCGTCGAACAAGATCTTCCTCGGGCGACTGCTGGGTTTGGACGCGGACGAACGTCACGACGCGACGGTCGCGGCCTGTGTCGCGGGTCTGGAGCGGGGCGCGCGCCTCCTGCGGGTCCACGACGCGAGAGGGGGGCGCCACGCCGCCGACCTGGTGACCGCGCTGTGGGCCGATGCCTGACCGACCCGCGGCGCGATCCGTCAGGCGATCGGCGTGGGGTCGGAGACCACCTCGGGACCGAACCGCGACTTGAGCTCGCCGAACAGGCCAGGCCGGCGGGTGACCCGGAAGTCGTCACCGAGCTTGAAGACCGTCGGCTGCTGGCCGCCGCGGAGCTCAAGGTGCACGGGCACGTGGCCGCGGTGGCGGCTCAGGATGTCCTTCAGCTGGGTGACGGTTGGGGCGGTGCACTGGCGGACATCGAGGCGGACGGTCACCGGAGTACCGAGGGCATCGGACAGGTCCGGCTCGAACGCATCGAGAGCGATCAGCTTGAGGTTCTCATCGCGGTGGTCGACGCGGGCGCGGACGACGACGACGCGGTCCTCCTCGAGGAGTTCGTGCACCTGCTGGTACACGGTCGGGAAGAAGATCGTCTCGACCGATCCGGACAGGTCCTCGAGGGTCGCCAGGACGTAGGTCTGACCCTTCTTGGTGAAACGCTTCGCGATGCCCATCAGCACGCCCCCGACGGTCACCGTGTCCGGTGCCCGGCCGTCGTCGACGAGGCGGTCGCGGAGATCGCCGATCCGGTGGTCGGCGAGCTCGTCCAGCACCCTGCCCACGCCGAACAGCGGATGGTCCGAGACGTACAGCCCGAGCATCTCCCGCTCCTGGGCGAGCAGGGTCGACTTGCGGTACTCGTCCTCGCCGATCGGCACCGCGTCATCGAACTGCACCGCAGCCGGGTCATCCCCGTTGCCGCCGAACAGACTGACCTGACCAGCGGCTTCGGCACGCTGCTTGGAGAGCTCCGCATCGAAGATGGACTCGAACGGCGGGACATCGGCGCGGCGCGGTTCCAGGAGCCCCTTGCGGGTGTGTCCGAGGCTGGCGAACGCACCAGCTTCGATCAGGGACTGCACCACCCGCTTGGTCAACGCGGTGAGGTCGACCTTCCGGCAGAAGTCGCGGTAGTCGTCGAAGCGTCCGCGGTCACGGCGGGCGCGGAGGATCTCCTGGACCACCGCTTCGCCGACGTTGCGGACCGCTGACAGCCCGAAGCGGATCTCGTCGCCCCGCGGGGTGAAGTCGACGTCGGATTCGTTCACGTCAGGCGGGAGGACCGTGATGCCCATCACCCGGCACTCGTTGAGGTACTGCGGCAGGCGGTCCTTGTTGCTCTTCACCGACGTCAGGAGCGCGGCCATGTACTCGACCGGGTAGTGGGCCTTCAGCCAGGCGGTCTGGTAGGTGATCACCCCGTATCCCACCGAGTGGCTCTTGTTGAAGCCGTAGCCGGCGAACTTCTCGATGAGGGTGAACAGCTCGTCCGCGAAGCCGCGGTCGTAGCCGTTGGCCACCGCCCCGCCGACGAACCGCTCCCGCTCGGCGGCCATCATCTCGGGATCTTCTTCCCCATGGCTTTGCGCAGCAGATCAGCTTGGCCCATGCTGTAGCCGGCGATGTCCACCGCCATCCGCAGCACCTGTTCCTGGAAGACGATGATCCCGTAGGTCTCGCCCAGGATCGGTTCGAGGTCGGGATGGTCGTAGGTGACGGGGCGTCGGCCGTGTTTGCGTTCGGCGTACTCGACGTGCATCCCCTCGCCCAGCGGTCCCGGCCGGTACAGGGCGTTGAGCGCGACCACGTCCTCGAACGAGTCGGGTTCCATCAGCCGGACCAGGGCCTGCATGCCGGGCGACTCGAGCTGGAAGACGCCCAGCGTGGAACCCTCGCGCAGCAACGCGTAGGTGCGCTCGTCGTCGAGGGGGACGCCGCCGACGTCGACCTCCTCGCCACGGTTGTCGCGGATGTGACGTTCGGCGTCGGTCATCACCGTGAGGTTGCGCAGGCCGAGGAAGTCCATCTTGAGCAACCCGATGGCCTCGACCCCGTGCATCTCGTACTGGGTGACGAACTCGCCGTCGTCGGTGCGCAGCAGCGGGACGGTCTCCATCAACGGCTCGGCGCCGATCACCACCGCGGCGGCGTGGATCCCGTGCTGGCGCCGGAGACCCTCCAGCCCGCGGGCGGTGTCAAGCACCCGCCGGGCGTCGACATCGTTGTCGTAGGCTTCGCGCAGCTCGACCGACTTCTCGAACGCCTGCTCCAGGGTGGCTTCACGGCCCTGCACCGCGGGCGGCATCGCCTTGCACAGACGGTCACCGAGGGCGTAGGGATAGCCAAGGACCCGCGCGGCGTCGCGCATCGCGGACTTCGCCTTGATGGTTGCGAACGTCACGATCTGCGCGACGTGGTCGGTGCCGTACCGCTCGGCGGCGTAGCGGATCATCTCGCCCCGGCGACGCTCGTCGAAGTCGATGTCGATGTCGGGCATGGACAGACGCTCGGGGTTCAGGAACCGCTCGAAGATCAGCCCGTGCTGCAAGGGATCGATCGCGGTGATGCCGGTGCAGTACGCAACCGCTGAGCCGCCGGCCGAACCGCGCGCCGGCCCGACCCGGATCTGCTGCTCGCCGGCGTGTTCGCACAGGTCCGCCACGATCAGGAAGTAGGCGGGGAAGCCCATCTGCTCGATGATCGCCAGCTCGTGCTCGAGCCGATCGCGGACGGTGTCCGGCAACGGGTCGCCGTAGCGCTGGGCCGCACCGGTGAACACCTTCCGGCGGAGGTACGCGGCTTCGCTCAACCCGTCCGGGCACGGGAACCGCGGCACGAGATCACGGCCGAACGGGATCTGGGCCGTACACATCTCGGCGATCTCGAGGGTGGCGTCGCAGGCGTCCAGGTGATCGCGGAACAGCTCACGCATCTCGCGCGCCGACTTGACGTAGAAGTCGCGCCCCTTGAACTGGAACCGGTCCTCGTCGCTGACCTGCGCCCCGGTCTGGACGCACAGCAGGACGTCGTGGACCTCCCAGTCCTCCTGCCGCGTGTAGTGGGAGTCGTTGGTGGCCACCGTCCGCAGGCCCAGCTCCGCGGCCAGGGCGAACAGCTCCGGGAGAACCCTGCGCTGCTCGGAGATCTGGTGATCCATCACCTCGACGAAGAAGCGATCCCGACCGAAGATCTCCGAGAACTCGCCGAGCGATCGCCGCGCCCCCGCCCGGTCACCGCGGAGCAGCGCCTGGTTCACCTCCGACGCCAGGCAGCCGGACAGCGCCACGATCCCGTCGCTGTGCTCGGCCAGCAGCTCCTTGTCGACCCGGGGCTTGTACCAGTACCCCTCCAGGTACGCCCGGGACGACAGCTTGACGAGGTTGCGGTACCCGGCCTGGTCTGCGGCCAGGACGGTCAGGTGGAAGTACGGCTCGTCGCCCCTGCGCCGGTCGCCCTTGTCGTACCGCGAGCCGGGGGCCTGGTACAGCTCGGCACCGATGATCGGCTTGACCCCCGCCCGGGCCGCCGCACGGCTGACGTCGACGGCGCCGAACAGCACACCGTGGTCGGTGACCGCCACCGCCGGCTGCTGATCGGCGGCGACCGTCCGCACCAGGTCGTCAACGCGACTGGCTCCATCCAGCATCGAGTACTCGGTGTGGACGTGGAGATGGACGAACCCGTCGCGCAGGCGGGTGGTCGTCGGCGGTGGGCTCGAGGGAGTCGGTCCTGCCACTGCGGGTTCCCCTGCGGTCTCGTCCGGTGGAGCCCGACGGCGGGGGAAGAATCACCGTCGTGTAAGTACCGCGCCGGAGGCTAACACGGCAGCGCCGCCGACGCGGTGATCAGGCCGGCGCACCGTAGGTCGTGTGGGTGCGGTCCTCAGGCAGGATCCCGTAGAACCGCGCCGTCGCGGCGTCGGCTTCGGCGGGAGCGACGTCGACCAGGCGCACGTCGGGGCGGTCGACGAGCCCTCGGAGAGCCGTGACCGGACCGCGCACGACCACGGCGAAGACGACCCCGCTGTCGCGCGCGATGACCTCGAGCGCAGCCTCCAGCCGCTGCAGGTCCTGCTCGTAGAAACCTTCGAACGTCGGGTCCTCGACCGTTCGGGACGCCACCAGACTCCGTAGGTGCTTGGAGTCCTCGGCGAGGCTGCGACGGTGTGCGGCCACCGCGGCCTCGATCGCCGCGGCCGGCCGGCGGCCGAGCGCGACCCTGAACGGCTCCTCGCCTTCGGCGGGAACACGCAGCAGCCCCACCACCGCGGTGACGTCGGCGGGGAGCCGCTCGGCGACCTCCGCCGCCGTGAGGTACCGGCCGAAGGACACCACGGCCAGGCGTTCCTCGCCGTCCGGGACCTCGGCCAGAGCGCGGTGGCGCTCGTCCACGTGCGCCGCCACCAGGACCCCGACCGCCGGCCCGACCGCCACGGCGCTCGCCGGGTCGGTGTCGGCGTTGGCTCCCGACGAGGGCGCCATCGCCCCGCGGGCGGGACGGTCCGCACGCAGATCCGGGTAGCGCTGCATGTGCACGTAGGAGCCGAGGAAGGCGATGACCGCCGCGGCGAGAGCCAGCCCCTGGCGGTGGCGCTCGAGCAGCCCGACCGTCCGGTCGGCGATCAGCCATCCGCCCACGCTGCGGCCCGCACGCGCCAACACCGACAGGGGCGCCGCCAGGATCAGGACCACCAGCCGCCCGATGCGGCGCACCACAGACAGGCGGAACGGCCACGTCACGACGCGCGCCAACCCACGTCCGGTGCGGCGCGCGGCGCGGACCGGCCATGCGCCCCCCATCCTCCGCGCCGTGGCATGCGCACCTCGCTGCAGGACCGGGACGACGCGGTCATCGAGCCGCTGCAGGGCGGTGCGGTCCCGGGCGGGGCGTGATCGGAGCATGGGGGCGGCCAGCCTAGCTGCCGGGCGCCGCCACGGCCGCCAGGTCGAGCGCCCCCGCCAGGTCGTCGGGGAGCGGCTCGTCGACCGCGACGCGCTCACCGGTGACCGGATGGGCGAAGCGCAACGCGACGGCGTGCAGGAACGGGCGGGTGAGCCCCAGCGCCGCGGCGACGTCGCGTCCGCCGCCGTAGGTGCGGTCCCCGGCCACCGGGTGGCCGGCGAACGCCAAGTGGACACGGATCTGGTGGGTGCGTCCCGTCTCGAGTCGGCAGGCCAGCAGCATGACCGGGCGGT
>JALYHG010000227.1 GCA_030776725.1 Actinomycetota bacterium | reverse complement strand
GGCTCGGGGTGCCCGGCGGTCACCGGGCCGTCGCCGACCGGCGAGCCGGCGGGTGCGTCGACGTCGGCGCCCGCGGGAAGGTGGCCCCGCTCGCCGTTGGACGCCGCCACGATCGCATCGACCAGCTCGGCCTTGCGCAGCCGCTGGTAGCCGCGCATCTGCAGCGCGGAGGCGATCGTCTTCAGCTCGGTCAGCGGCTTGCGCGAGAGGACACTGGGGTCCATCGAGTCTCTCCTGTCTACGGTGCGGACACGGGAGGTCGCACGGAGGGCCGGGGGCCCGGCGGTGGTTGCGGTATGTCAGTGGCGGCGGCGACCACCAGCTCCGTCACCCGCGAGACGGTCGCGTCCAGACTGTAGCTCGAGACGACCGATACGCCGCGGGCGACCGCCAGCTCGCGGATGTGGTCCTGGACCCGGCGGATGTGGGGGAGGCTGTCCAGATAGCGACGGTCGCCGCGGTTGCGCGTCTCCTGCGCCCGCGCGACGAAGTGGCTGCGGTGGGCGTGCTCGTCGTCGACGGTGATCACCATCGAGGCGACGATCGCCTCGTCGGGCGCCGGCGGGTCCAGGAAGCCGGGCACGGCGTGGGCGCCCTCGACGATGAGGTCGGTGCCCTCGAGGACCGCCCGCCGGACGATCTTGCCGATGCCGACCGACACCGCCCGCACCTGCTGGCGGTAGCCGGCCACCACCGGGTCCGCCTCGGCGCGCAGGTCCGGCAGCAGCGAGGGCGTGTCGAACGACGACGTGTACAGGATGGGCATCATCTCCCGGGTGAGGATCCCGCGCATGACCTCGCGCACGGCGTCGGTCGAGACGATCCGCACGATGCCCAGCCGGTTGGCGACCGTCGTGGCGATCGTGGACTTGCCCACGCCCGTGGCGCCCCCGATGAACACGATCAGCGGCACCGAGCGGGTCTGCGCCTGCTGCCAGCAGCGGTAGTTCTGCGCGTAGCGCGGCCCCACCTCCTCCTCGATCACTTGCGCCGCCAGCTCCCGCAGGTCCGCCGTCGACACGGCGTCGGCCCCGTCCGCGCGCAGTCTGCCCTCCACGACCTCCGCCACGTCGTAGGCGCGCCGGGGCGGCAGCCCCGCCGCCATGACCGACGTGGCCATCAGCCCCTTGGAGTAGGGAAGGCCGGCCTTGCCGTCGCGGACCGTGATATGACCCGGCCCGCGAGGTCTGTGGGTGCTCGACAGTGGTGCCTGCTCCATGCTCTCGGGGGTCCGTCCCATGGTCGGCCGGGAGTCGGTGCGGGACCTCGATCCGTCATCCGCGCCGGTCGGGGCCCGCCGGCCCCGGTCCCGGGAAGCGCTCGTGCGCCCGCCGGTACAGGCGGTCGGCCACGGCACCCATCCCGGGGTCCCCTTCCACATCCGTCCCGCGCTCGTCGTCCTCTCCGGCCGTGGTGACCGGGCGGTTGTCGCAGAAGACCACCGGCACGCCCATGGAGGCGGCCGTACGGACCGCGACGTCCACGGCCGCGGCCTTGAGCTCCACCAGCAGCACGTCGAACGCGCCGGCCGCCTCCAGCGCCCTGCTCAGCGCCGGGCGGTCGGCCAGGTCGTTGCTCCAGGCCACCACCCGGCAGCCGTGCCGTTGCTCGAGGAACGCCGCGAGCGACCCGCTGGCGGCGGCGGGTGCGGTCGTCGCGAGGAACACCCTGGCCCCGGCGACCGGACCGAGCGGATGCGGACGAAAAGTGGTCCGGACGACGGGGGTGTTCCGCGCGATGCTGCGGATGGCTCCCACGACACTCGCCACCTGCTGTGGGGAGGAGCGCGGGAGTTCGCCCATTGTAACGACCACCTCGTCGGCGAGCAATACGCGGTAGGGGCCCAGCTGGTCGCACAGCACCGACGGGTCGCAGTCGCCGGGCACGACCAGTGCCGTGGCGTCGGCGTGGACGGGGGGGACGGCGGCCCCGCTGCCCTCCAGGAGGGTGACGTCGCCGGGCAGCCCGTCGGCCAGACGCACCGCGTGGTCGACGTTGGAGTAGACGACCGCGCCCGCCAGCCCCCCGCCGCAGCGGCGCGCACCCACCGTCGCCGCGCCGGTGGTGATAGCGTCCTCGTAGAAGTCGCTGGCGGCGTGCCCGCCGGCGTCGGCGACGGCGAGCAGGTCCTGGGCCTCCAGTCGGGCGCCCGCCGGGACGACGACGGGCCGGGGGGGGCCTCCCCGGCCCATCGCCACGATGACCGGGGTCACGCCAGCGCGGGCCAGCGCACGGGCCAGCTCGGCGGCGACCGCCGTCTTGCCGGTGCGCTTGCCGGTGCCGATCACCGCAATCGTCGGGCGGGCGGCCACCCGGGGGCGCGGGGGCGGCCACAGCCGGAAGTCCGCGCCCTCGTAGGCGACGCCGGCCAGCAGCACCCGGCCGGCCAGTCGCAGCCGCTCACGCTGGTCGAGCACGGGCTCGTCGGACAGGTCGACGACGACGTCGGGCCGGTGCTCGTCCAGCAGCCCCTCCAGCACCCCGGCCGCGGCCTCGACCACGCCGCCGGGGGCGGCGGGGGGCGCCCAGGTGGCGGGCACCCCCACGTCGACGCGCGCACCGTGGCGCGCGACCTTCTCGGTTCCCCCGAGGAACAGCGCCGCGACGGTCCGCGTCCCCGCCTCCGCCAGCTCCGCCAGGGCGTCGCGGGTCACCTGCGGGTAGTGCTCGCCGTCGACGAGCGCCACCGCGCGGCGTGGCCGGGGGTGCGGCACTCCCGCGGGATCGTCGCTGCGCGACGCGGTCACGGGTTCCTCAGGCGATGGGGATGTGGTTGGAGGACAGGAAGTCGCCGGTGACGTGGAAGGCCTCGCGAATCCGCGCCCGGGTCGTGCGACTGCGGATCACCGACAGCTCGCGGCGGCCGTCCTCGTAGTGCGCGAACACCTTGATGGTGGACGCGTCGGTCTGCAGCTCGTTCCACGACGGCGGCACCAGGCCGCGGGTGCGCCGGGAGGCGGTGGTCCCCGAGTTGCACAACAGCATGCCGTTGAGGCCCCAGAAGTAGGGGACGTGGCGGTGCCCGGTCAGCACGACGTCCACGCCGATCTCGTCGAGCACCGGCAGCAGGTCGCCGGCGTCGGTGATGACGTTCAGGTCGCGGCCCGTGCCAGGGATGGCCATCAGGTGGTGGTGCACCATCAGCACCTTGACGTCCGCGGGCTGGTCGAACTGGGCCCGGATCCACGGGTAGCGCTCGCGGCCGACGTGGCCCTCGTCCAGGTCCGGCTGGGAGGAGTCCACGGCGACGACGGTCAGGCCGGTGGCGGCCAAGCGGTCCGCCCGCCACGGGTCGAAGGCGGTCCGGTAGCGGCTGAAGCGGTCCCCGAACAGCTGGCGGTAGTGGACCGTCCCGACGTTGCGCGCGTCGTGGTTGCCGGGCACGACCACCGTCTCCGCCTCGAGGCGGCCCAGCCAGCCCGCGGCGTCCTCGAACTCCCAGCGGAAGCCCGCCTCGGTGAGGTCGCCGACGACCACAACCAGGTCCGGGCGCAGCCGGTTGACGCGCTCGACGACGGAGCGCATCAGCCCCTCGTCGAACGTCACGTCGCCACAGCGCAGGCTCGACAGCTGCGCGATGCGCAGCGCGCTGCGGGCGATGCCGTCGCCGCGTCCGCCGGTCACTCGGCCAGCAGGGGGTTGGAGCTGCGGAACTCGTCGGTCACGAAGAACGCCTCACGGATCGACGTGCGGTGGGCGCGGGTGCGGATCACCGACAGCTCGCGACGGCCGTCCTCGTAGTGCAGGAAGACCTTGATCGTCGCGGCGTCGACCCGCACCTCGTTCCACGACGGGGGCGTCAGCCCGCGCACCCGGTGGGTCGACGCGGTGCCCGAGTTGCACAGCAGCATCCCGTTGACGCCCCAGAAGTAGGGCACGTGCTTGTGGCCCGACAGGGCCATGTCCAGGTTCAGCTCGGTGAGCAGCTCCAGCAGGTCGCCGGCGTCGGTGATGATGTTGCGCTCCCGGCCCGTGCCCGGGATGGACACCAGATGGTGGTGCAGCACGAAGACTTTGAAGTCGTCCGGCTCGTCGAACTGGGTGCGGATCCACTCGTAGCGCTCCCGGCCGATGTGGCCGGCGTTGAGGTCCGGCTCGGAGGAGTCGACCGCCACCACGGTCAGGCCGGACGCCTGCAGCCGCTCCGCGCGGGCGGGGTCGAAGGCCTGACGGTGGCGGGAGAAGCGGTCGCCGAACAGCCGCCGGAAGTGCAGGTCGCCGACGTTGCGCGCGTCGTGGTTGCCCGGCACCACCACCGTGGGGGCCTCGATGGCGCCCAGCCACCGCCCGGCCTCCTCGAACTCCCACTCGTAGCCGTCGGCCGTGAGGTCGCCGCCCACCACGACGACGTCCGGGCGCAGGTCGTTGATCCGGTCGATCACCGACCGCATCAGCTCCGCGTCGAACGAGACCGTGCCGCAGTGGATGTCGCTCAGCTGGGCGATCCGCAGCGGCGTCGTCGCAAGGCTCACTCGGCGACCGTCCGTCGGGTCGGGTTAGCATATCGGCGCCGAAAGGGGGGTGAGCGGTGGCGCCACCGGTCTCGCACAGCCTCGTGGAGGCGCTGCGCACCGTGCCGGACTTCGCGTCCCTGGACGACGCCACGCTCCTGCAGATCCTCGGCGTGTCGATGAACCTGGTCTGGTCGGCCGGCAGCGTGGTCTTCGACGAGGGGGCCCCCGCCGAGGCGCTGTACGTGGTCCTGTCGGGCCGCGTGCGCATCTACGAGGCCGGCGAGGACGGCGAGGACGAGGTCGCGGTCATGGAGGCCGGCGACTACTTCGGCGAGCACTCCCTGCTGCGCGACACGACGCACTCCAAGGGCGCCCGCGCCATGCAGGACAGCGAGCTGATGGTCATCCCCGCCGACTCCTTCCGCGCGCTGCTGGACGGTGACCCCGACCTCGCCGGGCTCATCGAGGCCACCCTGCGCTCCCGCGTGCAGGGCGGCGGACGTCCGAGCGACTGACTCCCGCTCGCGTCAGCCGGCGCGATCCGCGGACACCCGCGCCCCGGCCAGAGCCCAGTCGAGCGGGACCAGCCGCCAGCCGTCGGTCAAGTGGCGGCGGACCAGCGCCACGGCCCCGTCGTCGCCGCGCCCGGCGACGGCCAGCAC
>JALYHG010000226.1 GCA_030776725.1 Actinomycetota bacterium | reverse complement strand
TGCGCCTGCTCACCGCCCGCGCGGACAGGGTGCTGCGCACCAGGCCCCGACCCATCGGCGCCGCGCTGGCGGGGGTCGGGGCGTGAGCGGTCAGCCCCCGCCCAGCCGGTCGAGATGCCGCAGCAGGTCGCACGGCCCGCTCGTGGACGCCCCGAGCGCCTCCACCCGCGCACGCAGGTCACGGTCGGCGGTGACGACCACGAGCGACGCCGGCGCGTCGTCGGCCCCGACCAGCCCGACGATGCGGTCGTCCGCGGCGTCCCGGCCGGGGCGGCTGGCGTAGCGCACCACGACGCCCTCGTGGCGCCCCTCCTCCAGGGCCTCGATCGGGCGGCCGTCGAGCACGAGGGTGACCCACGTGCCCCGCTGCGCCGCCAGCGCCCGCAGCCCGGCGAACAGCCGGCGCACGGCCGCGTCGCGGTCCCGCCACCAGCCGTCGGGCCGGGACCCGATGACGTTCATGCCGTCGACGACCAGTCGCGACCCCCGGTCACCCATAGGGGCGACCGTAGCCGAGTCGTAGACCCTCCAGGTCAACTGCAGCCTGAGGTCGTGCCGCAGGAACCGCAGACGTGGCAGGAGCCGGCGCGCTGCATCCTGACACCGCACGAGTAGCACATGGGCGCGTCACCGTAGATGTCGTCGACCCGGTGCGGTCGCTCGTCGACCGGCAGGACCGTCTGCCCGGCGGCGTCAGCCGGGGGATCGCCCTGGCCCGGCTCGGGCATGGCCGGTGCGCCTGCGTCGAGCGACTGCTGGCGCTCCTGGACCGTGTAGATCCCCAGCTGTCGGCGCTTGTCGGCGGGCAGGTACTCGATCGCCAGGCGGCGGAACATGTAGTCCGCCAACGAGGCGGAGAAGCGCACCTCCGGGTCGTCGGTCAGCCCGGACGGCTCGAAGCGCATGTTGATGAACTTCGAGACGTACGCCTCCAGCGGCACCCCGTACTGCAGGCCCAGGCTGACGCTGATCGCGAAGGCGTCCATGACGCCCGACAGGGTCGAGCCCTGCTTGCCCAGCTTGACGAAGATCTCACCCAGCCCGTCACCGGGGTACTCGCCCGCGGTGAGGTAACCCTCGGCGTCGCCGACCTGGAAGGAGATGGTCTGACTGGGCCGCTGCTGGGGCAGCCGCCGGCGGACCATACCCTGCCCCACGGCCTCCTCGGTCGTGGTGACCGCGGGCTCCTTGCGGGTGACCGCCAGGGGCTGGCCGACCTTGCAGTTGTCCCGGTAGATCGCGATCGCCTTGAGACCGAGATGCCAGCCGCGCATGAACATGTCCTCGACGTCCTCGACGGTCGCCGACTCGGGCATGTTCACGGTCTTGCTGATGGCCCCGCTGATGAACGGCTGCACCGCGGACATCATGCGCAGGTGACCGGTGGGCGCGATCGAGCGCTCCCCCATCGCGCAGTCGAACACCGGCAGGTGCTCCGGGCGCAGCGCGGGCGCCCCCTGCACGGTCGAGTTGTCGTCGATGTAGGCGACGATCGCCTCGATCTGCTCGGGCTGGTAGCCCAGCCGCTCCAGGGCGACCGGCACGGTGCGGTTGACGATCCGCATGGAGCCTCCACCGACCAGCTTCTTGGTCTTGACCAGCCCCAGGTCGGGCTCGATGCCGGTGGTGTCGCAGTCGAGCAGGAAGGCGATCGTCCCGGTCGGCGCCAGGACCGACGCCTGCGCGTTGCGGACGCCGTGCCGCGCGCCCAGGTCGCCGCACTCGCTCCAGGCCCGTCGGGCGGCCTCGAGGACATTGGACGGGGCGAGATCCGCGTCGATCCCGTCCACGGCGTCGGTGTGCTTGGCGATGACGCGGAGCATGCCGTCGCGGTCGTCGGCGAAGCCGTCGAACGGGCCCATGGCCCGGGCGATCTCCGCCGACGCCCGGTAGGCGCGACCGGTCATGAGCGCGGTGATCGCCGCCGCCCACGCCCGCCCCTCATCGGAGTCGTACGCCAGGCCCTGGCTCATCAGCAGGCTGCCGAGGTTGGCGTAGCCCAGGCCCAACTGGCGGTAGCGGCGGGCGTTGTGGGCGATCCGCTCGGTCGGATAGGACGAGTTGCCGACGATGATCTCCTGGGCCAGGAACACGATCTCCACGGCGCGCTCGAACGCCTCGACGTCGAACACGCCACGGGCCTCGAACCTGCGCAGGTTGAGGCTGGCGAGGTTGCACGCGGAGTTGTCCAGGTGCATGTACTCGCTGCAGGGGTTCGAGGCGTTGATGCGACCGGCGTTCGGGGTGGTGTGCCAGTCGTTGATCGTGGTGTCGTACTGGATGCCGGGGTCGGCGCACTCCCACGCGGCCTGCGCGATCTGGCCCATCAGCTCGCGGGCGGGCAGGGTCTTGACCGGCCGGTCATCGAGGACCGCCCGCAGCGCGACCTGCTCGTCGCGCTCGACGGCGCGCATGAACTCGTCGGTGACCCGGACAGAGTTGTTCGCGTTCTGGTACTGGATGCTGCCGGAGTCCGTGCCGTCGAGGTCCATGTCGAACCCGGCGGCGCCGAGCACGCGGGCCTTCTGCTCCTCCCGGTGCTTGCACCAGATGAACTCCTCGACGTCGGGGTGATCGACGTCGAGCACGACCATCTTGGCGGCCCTACGGGTCTTGCCCCCGGAATTGTGGGTCGCGACGTTGTGCACGAGGTATTCGTGGACGTCCTCGACGGTCAGGTCGACCGTCGGTCCCCTGCCGGCTGGTTCCACCGTCACGGTCACATACAGCTCACCGCTCCGGCGCCACACCGCGTCCAGCTCGGCCTCGACGTGGGGCAACACCCACGAGGCCTCGAAGGGGCTCGCGTTCTTGCGCTCCACCGCGGACTCGAGGTGGCGCGACTTCCGCTCGGAGAGGAACCCGACGAGCTTGGCGAACCGTCGCACCCCCGGCCCGCCGAGGACCCGCACGGTGTGGATGAGATCCTGGCCCAGGGCCGTGCGACGATCCCTGATGCTCCCCAGCTTCGACGGAATGCCGATCGACAGCAGCAGGCGGTGCATGTCACGCGCGAACGCCTCGCTGACCGTCGACAGCGTCGGATAGCCGTTGCCCACATGACCGTCCGCCTCGAAGACGCCCGAGGCGAAGGCCGCGCGGACGGTTGCGGGCGAGGACTTGATCAGGCTCGGCACGCGCAGGTCGGAGGCCGTGCCCTTGCCCAGCCCGTTCGTCTGCAGGAAGCGGATCACCTGCGAGGAGCTGAAGCGCACGCTGACGGACACGTCGGGCCGGTCCCGGTGACGGCTCAGGAACAGGTGGGCGCGCTCCCCGAAGACCGTCTTGACCAGGGCTGTGTAACGGCCGACCAGTTCCGGGTCGGCATCACCCAGCCGCAACGCGATGAACTTGGCGGACGGTCGCGAGGCCACCGACCCGTCGCCGTAGACCCAGCCCAGGAACAGAGCGACCGCCTCGTCGAGCACCTCGGGGAGCTCATGCTCGATCTCGTTGTGGTGACCCGGTGCGACGGGGGTCAGCGGCTGGAGTGCGCCATGCTGCGTCGCCTCGAGGTCCACCATCACGTGGTCGTCGGACCGCAGGTCCCGGGCCTGTCGCCACGACTCGCCGTCGACTCCCCGAACGCGGAAACGATGCTCAGGGGTGCACAGGATCTCGTCGCCGAGAGCCGTGCGAACCTTGACCAGCGGCTGGCGGCCGTTGTCGTGCACTGCCTCGACCCGCTTGAGGCCGTGGCGGGTGAGCACGCGCGACCCCGGGCGAACGTCGCCCACGCGGACGACGCCGGAGTCCGTGACCACCTCGGTGTCGCGGTGGAGGCACTTGATGGTGCCGGCGCTGGCGTCGGCGCCGCGCATGAAGCTGACCGGCCCGCTGGCCTGGCCCCCGCCCTTGAGCGGCTCCATCGAGCCGCGGATCCGCGACAGGTTGACCCCCGAGCCCGACCCGCCCTTGAAGATCGTGCCTTCCTCGACGTACCAGTTCAGGATGGAGCTCATCGTGTCCTCGACGGACAGGATGAAGCACGCGCTGCACTGCGGCGTGGGCTCCACACCGACGTTGAACCACACCGGGGAGTTGAAGGCGGCCTTCTGGTTGACCAGCAGGTGCTTGAGCTCGTCGGCGAACGTAGCGGCGGCCCCGTCGTCGGCGAAGTAGCCGTCGGCGCGGCCCCAGCCACCGATCGTGTCGGTCACCCGGTCGATCATCTGGCGCACGCTGTGCTCGCGCTGGGCGGTGCCCAGCATCCCGCGGAAGTACTTCTGGGCCACGATCGTGGTGGCGTTCATCGACCAGGACGACGGGAACTCGACGCCGCGCTGCTCGAACGCGACCTCGCCGGTTCGCCAGTCGTTGATGACCGCGTCGCGCCGCTCCCACTCCAGCTCGTCGTAGGGATGGGTCCCCTCGGAGGTGAAGTACCTGCCGACCCGCAACCCCGGACGTCCGTCGGGGCCGGTGGGGACGGCGTGGAGTGCGTCCTGGGTCGTGACCATCGGTCGTCCTGCTCTCGTCGATACGGTCCGCCGCGTGCGGCGCATGGATGGAGTTACGACCCTGTAAGTTGCCCGGACAGTCGGCGCACGTCAAGGACCTTCTTCGCTGCTCACACCCAGATACTGAAGCTCCATATGACATGCTCCACTATATCTTGTGGTAGAGTCCGAGGCTGTCCGAGTCGTGGGGATCCACGGTAACACCCTGGTGTGATGGGTTCGAGTCCCGCGCCTGTGGACGGCGCGGCCCCGGCCACCACATGTTGAGTGTCGGTCGGTGGACATCCAGCCCGTCCCTGTGGACGGCGCGGACGGGCTGTGCACGACCGCCGACGGACTGGGGACGGACCGGTGGACAGGGCCGCCGGAAGAAAAATCCTCGGGACTGGAGAAAGGATGGCAGCGTGCGGTGTCCCTACTGCGGTGGCGGCGACGACCGGGTCGTGGACTCCCGCGCGGCCGCCGCGGGCGCGGCCGTCCGCAGGCGGCGGGAGTGCCTGGGCTGCGGGCAGCGCTACTCGACCTACGAGCGCGTCGAGCAGCACGCGCTGGCGGTGCGCAAGCGCGACGGCAGCGTGGAGCCGTACCGCCGCGAGAAGGTGCAGGCCGGCATCGACAAGGCGACGAAGAACGTGGGTCTGGATGCCGACGCGACCCGCCGCGCGGCCGCCCGGGTAGAGGCCCGCATCCGCGCCATGGGCGCCCGTGAGATCCGCAGCGAGGTCATCGGCGCGGAGGTGCTCGACGCCCTGCGCGAGCTGGACCAGGTGGCCTACGTCCGCTTCGCGAGCGTCCACAAGGGCTTCAGGAGCCCCGAGGACTTCGTCCGCGAGCTGGCCACCCTCACCCGGCGACCGGCCCACGGGGGGCCCGAGTCGCGCTGAGGGACGTCACCGTCGGGGCAGGACCAGCACGGTGCCCGGGGCGAGGGCGGTGGCGTCGACGCGGTTGCGCTCGACGACCTCGGCCACGTAGCTGGGCAGGTCCTCGCCCGCCGGGAGGTGGGCGGCCGCCAGGTCCCAGACGGTGTCCCCCGGCCCCACCACGACCCGGGCCGGTGGCGGAGGCGGGGGCGAGGCCCGCTCCCGTGTCGCGCCGGTCGAGCCGGCGGCCACGGCCAGCACCGAGACCGTCGCCACCGCGACGGCCAGCAC
>JALYHG010000225.1 GCA_030776725.1 Actinomycetota bacterium | reverse complement strand
ACCCCGACCTGCACCGAGCTGTCCACGGCCACCGAGCCGGCGCCCATCGGCAGGAACGCCACCGCCAGCGGCCACATCAGGGCCGAACCCACGCCCGGGACGGGCAGGAACCCGCCCGGGTGGAAGTGGCCCAGGTCCTCGGCGGCGATCTGCAAGACGTCGTCGGGCGCGGCGACCGCCCCGGCCGAGCCGTGCTGGGTGATCCCGGCGACCAGCCGCAGCGACCCGGCCGGCCCGTCACCGGCGCCCTCACCCAGGGAGCGGGCCAGCTCGAACACGTCGACGGTGACCCGGTCGATCAGCCGGTTGAAGACCTCGACCGTCACCCCGCCGACCGTCTCGGGGATCCGCTCCAGGTCGCGGCGCGCCTGCTCGGCGTCGCCTGCCACGTCCTCGCCGAGCGCCTCGGCCATCGCCGCCGCCATGGCCTCGGCCATCGCCCGGGTGTGCAACACCACGGCCAGCACCCGCGCGTTCGCGCCGTCGCTGTCGCCGGCCGCCACCGTGGCGCTGGTGAAGCGGCGAGCGAACTCGCCCGGGGAACCGCCGAAGGCCTCCTGCTGGGCGGCCTGCATCTTCGAGGTGTCCACGCCGCCGCTCAGCCCCATCCTGTCGGGGGGCTCGGGCGGCTCGGGCGGCTGACCGACGATGCCCACCCACCGGCCGTCGAGCAGGGCGGTCCACATCTCGGTCACAGCCTGCGGGGCCTGCTGCGTGTCGGCCAGCAACTCCTCGCGATCCAACGGCAGGCCCAACGCCTCGGCGATCCACCCGATGTCGGTGCGCAGGTAGGTGTGGGTCGCGTCGGTCCGGCGCATCTCGAACAGTGACTGGCCCGTCGCCGCGACCGTGAACTGGACGGCGTCACCGCCCGACGTGTGCCCGGTGATCTCCAGGCTGTCCAGCAGCGCCCCGATCGGCACCTCGCCGGACGCCAGCCCGGCGCGGGCAGCGTCGTCCAGATCGGCCTGCACGTGGAACGCGAACGACCCGGAGAAGCTCCGCTCGACGGCGTCGATCAGCGCGTCGGTGGGGTCGGCCGGGCCGGTCGCGCCCCCGCAGGCGGCCAGCAGCAGCACTCCGACGGCCACGAGCGACGAGCGGCGTCGGATCCGCCCGCGCGTGGTCACGTCGCCTCCGAGCCTGTGCCTGGCGCAGGGTAGACGGTGCGGGGCGGCGGCCGGGACGGTCCCGAGGATGAGGCCCGCGAAGCTGCCGAGGCCCTCCTCGCCCCGATCGACGAGCTGCCTCCCAAGCTGCGCGACGCATGATCGACGCCGTCGCGTAGGCGATCCTCGGCTCCCCTGACGCGAGCCTGCGTTGGCATCCTGGCGTCGACGGTGAGGGCTAGGGTTCGCCGAGCGAACGTCGCACTCCACGTCGGGACCGTCGTCGAGGCGTCCCGTTGGGTGAGGGGCAGGCCATGGGACGTGTGATCGGCATCCGGTTGGTGGCGGCGGTGGCGTCGCTGGTGCTGGCCGGCGTGGCGCCCGCCGCTGCGCATCCCGCGGCGCAGCGACAACAGGCGACCCCGTCCGCGACCGGCGGGAACTCGCACCTCGACAACCCACGTCAGGGCCTCGAGGAGGTCGGCTTCCACAACCTCGGCAACAAGGGGTTCAACACCGACATCTGGACGCACGTCACCCAAGACGGCACACCAGACGCCCGACTGTTCGCCTACACCGGGACGTGGGGGGCGCTGACCGGGAACGACCCGTGCCCGTCGCAGCGTGACGACCCGCAGGACCCGCAGAAGTCGGGGGTGTGGGTCGTGGAAGCCACCGACCCCGCGAACCCCATGGTCGTCGCGAAGCTCCCGACCGTCCCGGGATCGCAGAACAACGACGTCAAGGTCGTCGAGGACGTGGAGACGTCCTCGTCCAGCGGGGACATCGTGTTCAGCGGGGACATCCTGGCCCACACCCTGGAGCCCTGCGGGGCGGACCTCGGCGTCGCGCTGATCGACGCCGTCAACGACATCCCGCGCGCACAGACCGGCTTCCAGCTGTGGGACGTCAGCGACCCCACCGCACCGGAGCGCCTGGGGAGCTTCAACAACGGCGGGTCGGGCACCCACAACCTGTTCGCCTTCCACCGACCCGACCTCGGCAAGGCGTTCGTCGCGGCGGTGCACAACGACTCGGACCTGGTCACCGGCGAGGACCTGGTCGGCACGGTGCAGTTCGTCGACATCTCCGATCCCAACGCCCCCCAACTGGTGTCCCAGTGGGCCCTTGCCGACGCCCAGACCCAAGGTGGACCCACGTTCGACCAGCTGTGCGAGCCGCGGGGCGAGCACCTGGCGTCGTGCAACCTCCACGACGTGTGGGTGAGCGACGACGGCAAGATCGCCTACCTGTCGTTCTGGGACGCGGGCCTGATCCTGCTGGACGTCCAAGACCCGACCGAACCGGCGTTCATCGGCCAGATCCAGCCCGGTGGGACCGACAACGAGGGCAACACCCACGCGGCCGTCCCGCTGATGATCGGTGGGAGACACCTGGTGGTCGTCGGCGACGAGGACTTCGTCGGGCCGGGGCCCGCACCGTTCACCGTCATCGCCTCCGCCCCCGAGGGCGCGGCGGTGCGAAACGGTGAGCGGTTCCAAGGTGCGGAGTTCACCGGCACGCGACCCCTGACCGGAGAGGGCACCGGACCGTTCCCGGCGCTGGCCTCCGATGACGGGTTCGGGTGCTCCTACACCCAGGCGGCGACGACCGGGGCGACGCTGGACGGCTGGATCGCGGTCGCCCGCCGTGGCGGCACCCTGTGCCCGCTGTTCCAGGAGAAGGTCACGATCGCCGAGACCGCCGGGGCGGCCGGCCTGATCGTGGTCAACGACCAACCGGAGGGAACCACGTCCGGGCTGGCCACCGGCGCGATCCCCGCGATGATGATCGCGAGGGAACCCGGCGAGCGACTGCTGGACTCGATCGGCGCCCTGGGATCCGACGTCACGGTGATCATGCAGCTGCAGGAACCCGACGAGGTCAACCCCTGGGGCTTCATGCGCGTGGTCGACGCGACCAGCCCCAAGCCAGTTGATTGGAAAGAGGTCTCGACGTTCAAGGCACCCCACGTCGACACGGTGGCTGGTCAGGGACCCGAGAACGTCTTCAGCGCCCACAACCCGATCGTGGGGCCCGACGGGCGGGTGTACTTCGCCTGGTACACCGACGGCGTCCGGGTCCTCGAACCCCACGGCGCCGATGGGGAGTTCCGCGAGGTCGCCTGGTTCGTTCCCCTCGCCACAGACCACGACGACGACAACGACGCTGATCCGCACAGCGTGCAGGAGGCCAACTTCGGGTTCTGGGGGTCGAAGGCCGTCATCCACCCGAGGACCGGTGAGCTGCTGGTGTTCAACAGCGACCTCAACCGCGGCATCTACATCCTGCGGGCCACCGACCAGGGTGAAGGACCGGACACCACCAGCGACACCAAGACCGCGCAGCAGGCGCAGTCGGCCAGCGGGTCGACCACACCGGTCCTGCCCGCCACCGGCGGCGGGCAGGCCGCGACCGGTCTGCTCGCGCTCGGTGGCGCTTTGCTGGCTGCCGGGTGGCGACGCGCGGGGCGACGTTCGTCGCCCGACGACGAGGCCTAGAATCTGGCAGGTCACCGATGCCGCACGATCGCACCCGACGCGGCACGACCGCCTGACCGGTCGGGCGGCCCACCTCAGCTCTCCGGGACCATCTCGAAGCCCTCCCGGCGGAAGTCCTCATCGAAGGCGAAGGCGGTGGTGATCCCGCGCCGACGCATAACCGCGAAGCTCACCCGGTCCACCAGCGAGACCGACCGGGGGCCGTCCGCGACGCGGGCGAGCGCGGCCGCGTGGGTCTCGGCGTCGACCCAGCCGACGATCAGCGCCGGCAGGAGCTCGTCGACGAGGGACCGGACCGCGTCGGTCCCGATGCGGACCTGGAGCAGGCTGACCGTCTCGACGACGACGTAGTTGTGGGTGACCAGACGGCCCGGCTCGGCGTGACGCGCGAAAGCCCGTCTAGCGACGTCGTGTGCAGCGTCCGTGGCGACGAGGAGCGCGTACAGGGCGGAGGTGTCGACGAGGACGGTCACGCGTCGCCGAACGCGTCGGCGAGGTAGCGGTCGTGGTCCCGGGCGACGTCGGTCGCCTCGTCCTGGAAGCGGCCGACCGTCCCCAGCGCTCGGTCGCGGACGACGCCCCAGTCCTCGGCGAGCATCCGGTCGAGTGCTTCCCGGATCAACGCGGCCATCGAGGTGCCCTCTTGGTCGGCGCGCCGCGCCAACGCGGCATGCTGCTGCTCGGTGAGCGAGATCTGGGTGCGGCGCACGCCATCCTCCGGGCCGGGTCCGGACGGATGATACCGGAACGGCTTGGTGATGTAAGATTCCTCGCCAGGCGCCCGCCTGTTCGCGTCCACCGGACGTGTGGGGGCGCTGACCGGGAACGACCCTTGCCCGTCGCAGGATGACGACCCCCAGGACCCGCAGACGCGGGCGTGTGAGCTAGGGCCGGAACCCGCCGCCGGCGCCCGCCAAGGCGGAGAACACCACCACCATCAGCACGATGAACAGCACGATGAAGACGGCGGCCGGGATCAGCACCACCGCGATCGCTCGCCCGGTCGAGAACCGGTTGTTCTCACGGACCGCGATCACCGCCAGTGCGAGCGCCCAGATGCTGATGCCGAGGTTGACGATCGCGCCGAGCAGCGCCCCGGCCATCCCGAGCACCACGGGCAGCAGTTGGCCGAAGACACCGAAGGCCGAGGGGACGTAGGCGAACCCGAGCCCGCTGAACAGCCCACGGAAGGAGCCCTCGCCGCCGAGCAGCAGGCTGACGCCGTGGAGGATCGCCGTGAAGATCGTCAAGCCGATGATCCCGAACACGGGCCCGGCCACGACCCCCGCCGCCATCAACGGCCCGCGGAGCTCCGCCAGGTTCGGCTGCGCCCCCTGCATCTGCGCGGGGCCGGCCCCGAACCCGGCCACCGTCGACATCCACGACAGCAGTCCCACGACGGCCGCGACGATCACAGCCCATCCGACGTTGGGATGCGCGGTCAACCGGCGCAGGGTCGGCACCGGCTCCGTCAGAACCGATACCACCGTCTCGAGCAGTCCGGTCTCGGCGACGTCGGCCTGCTCGTCGACGCGCGAGCCGCCGGCCTGCTGATCAACACCGCTGGCCTGCTCGTCGACGTCCGACGTGTCGCGGCGATCGTCGTTGCTCATGTCGCTCATCAAGCGGCTCCGTACCGGGGCGCCATGACCGTATCGAGCAGGGAGCGCAGCGCGCCGATCTCGTCACCCTCGACACCTCGGCGTAGCAGCTTCTGCACCGCCCCGAACTGTGGGCCACCGAAGAGCTGCTCGAACAGCGACGGGCGGAGCTCGATCACGTGGGCGTCCTCGATGCCGGCCAGGTCCTCGGCCTCGTTGACCGCCTCGTCCAGGCCGCCGAGCACGTCGACCAGTCCGAGGTCGAGCGCCTGCTGACCGGTGTACGGCTGCCCGGTCGCCAGTTGCCGTACCTGCTGCTGTGACAGGCCCCGGCCGTCCGCGACCGCCGTGACGAACTGGTCGTACAGCTGGTCGGCCATGGTCTGCAGGATCGCGCGACGCTCGGGGGTCATCCGTCCCGGTAGGAGCATGTCCTTGTGCTGTCCGGCGGTCACGGCTTCGACCTCGACCCCGAGCTTGTCCAGCAGCCCCTGGACGTCGAGGATCGTCATGATCACCCCGATGCTCCCGGTCATGGTCGCGGGTTTGGCGACGATGCGGTCAGCGCCGGCTGCGGCGTAGTACCCGCCGGACGCGGCGACGTCTCCCATCGACACGACGACCGGCAAGGGGAACTCCGCGATCAGAGCGGCGACTTCCTGTGAGGCCGCCGCCGTCCCGCCCGGCGTGTCCAGCCGGAGGACGACCGCTTGCACGCCTGCATGGTGCTCGGCGGCCTCGAGGCGCTCACGGACGAGCATGGGCGTGATCGCGGCCCCGCCCAGGGGCGAACCGACGCTGTCCTGGATCGGACCGGCCAGGTGCACGACCGCCACCGCGTCGCCTGTCCGGCCGCGACCACCGCCGGTTGGGACGACCGCCACCGCGACCACCGCCGCGATCACCAGGACGATCAGGACGATCCCTGCGATGCGTTTGCGCGACATGACAGCCCCCGCTCGAACGCCTCGATCCTAGGCGGCCCGCCAGCGGAACCGCCCCATCGCCGCCTGCTGCTAAGGTTCGCACGCGTAGCAGGACGGAGTTTGCGTGGCCCTCAGCCGCGACGACAACCCGTACGTGCCGGGCTTCGGGGTCGTGCCGCCGGCCCTGGCGGGACGCGAACCGGAGTTCGCCGACCTCGAGGCGGCCCTGCGCCGGGTGCGCCGCGGCATCTACGAGCAGCCACGGCTGCTGTCGGGCGACCGTGGCATGGGGAAGACCGCCGTGCTGGCGGAGCTGGTCGTCGAGGCTCGTGCGAACGGTGTCTGGGCGGTTGATGTCGAAGCGACCCGGACGGGCGACGCGCTCGTCCCGCTCCTGCGCGACCTGCACCGCATCCTCGTCGACCACGACCGTGACCGCCGCATCGGCGAGTACGTCGACCGTGCACTGGCGGTGTTGGCCGCCTTCGGCGTCAAGCACGGCACCTTCGAGCTCGCCGTGGAGGTCGAACCGGCCGCACGGCGGGGCGGTTCGGGGGACCTCGCGACCGACCTGGGCGACGTCCTCGAGGCGGTGGGCGAGACGGCAGCTGAGGCGCACACGGCCGTGCTGCTCACCGTCGACGAGATCCACGCCATGCCGGCCGCGCAGATGGGTCCGCTGTTCGCTGCGCTGCAGCGCAGCGCCCGCCGCGAGCGCGAACCCGGCGCCCGCCTGCCCGTGCTGACGGTGGTGGCGGGCCTGCCGCACTCGTTGGGGGTGCTGCGGGCCGCATCGTCGACGTACGCCGAACGCATCCGCCAGCACGACCTGGACCTGTTGGGCGACGGTCCGGTCGTCGAGGCGCTGACGGTGCCCGCTGAGGAACGCGGCGTGCGGTTCACGTCGGAGGCGCTGGGCACGCTCGTGGATGCCATCGGGGGCTACCCGTACTTCGTGCAGCTGATGGGGTACGAGGCCTGGAACGCCGCCGCTGACCACGGGGCACGCAGCGTCATCCGCGACGACGCTGCGGCAGCCGGTGTGGCTGCGGGGCGGCGTGCGGCCGCGGGGATCTACTCGTCGCGGCTGGCGGAGGTGCCCGACGCCGAACGCCGCTACCTGGACGCGGTCGCCGACCTCGGACCAGCGGCCCGGCGGTCGACGCAGATCGCCGAGCGCCTGGGTGGGACCGCGGAGCAGTGGGGTTGGGCGCGCCGGCGCCTGATCGAGCGTGGCCTGCTCCGACCCGACGGCTACGGGCGGGTCGCCTTCGCCCTGCCCGGACTGGAGGGTTTCCTCCGCGACCGGCCGAGGCGCTGAACCGGCCTCACACACGCCGCGCCCACCACCGGTACCCGGCCAGCGCGATCAACGTCAGCACGATCAGGGCGACAGCGAGGGCGACCAGCACCCGCTTCTGGGGGTCCACCGGCGTCATCTCGGCCTCGACCGGCGGCTGCTGCGCCGCGGCCTGCGCCGGGAACGTGATCGTGGCCTCGGCGGCGCGGACCAGCTCACCGGAGCGCAGCTCCAGCCTCGCCCGCCACGGCCCGTCCGGCAGGGCGGTGTCCAGGACGACCGTCACCGGGGCCGACTGGCCGGGCGCGATCGTGGTCCCCGTCTGCGCCGGGAACGGGCCCGCGGTCAGACCCGCCGGCCCCTCGGTGAGCGTCAGCTCACCGACCAGATCCAAGGCCCGACCACCGAGGTTGGTGACCTGCGCCTGGACGGTCGGTCGCCCGTGGCTGCCCCTCGACGCGGTGAGTGACTCGACCGTGAAATCGGTCGCTGGCTCACCACCCGGCCCCACCGACAGGTACACGCGGACGCCCACGCGGTTCACCACCTGGATGTTCTCACCGCGGGGTGGGAGCTCCGCCCACACCACGGCGTAGCGCTCACCGCTCGAGGCATCCCGGGGAACGGCGATCCGGACGGTGGCCTGAGCGCGCTCGCCGGGGGCGAGGCGGACGGTGGAGGGCTCCACCTCGATCCACGACACCAGCTGGTTGCGCTCGTCGCTGGGGAGGAACGAGCCGTCACGGATCTCGGCAGCGCCCGGGTACAGCCTGACCGCGACCGGGTCCGTCAGCGTGCTGACCACCTCGACCCGACGTTGGATCACGGCACCGGGAGCCACGTGGTCGACGATCGAGCGGTGCGCACGGGGGTCGTTACGGCGCTCCACCGGGGCGTCCACCAAGCGGATCCCCAACGACCCCTCTGCCTGCTGTGCCGCCGCGGCGAGCGTGTTGGCAGCCGCCAGCACGGCGGCTGCCAGCAGCGCGGCGACGCAACGCGTGATCAACTTCCGGTGACCGAGTGCGTGATCACGCCGGTGTAGGTGTCGACCGGGACGCCGGAGATGTTCACCTTCAGGCTCGGCGTGAACGTCACGCTGTTGTTCCCGACCGCTCCTGTGGCGACCACCGCGTCCCGCGACTGGCTGAGCGTGACGGCGCCTGTCTCGGCCAGCTGCTGACCGGCCGCCACGACCGTGCCACTGGCCACGGTGGCCGCACCGGACCAGTACGAGACGTTCGACCCGGCGATGGTGTGCAGCGGTGTGGTGGTGCCGGCCTGGTTCGTGGCGCTCTTGAACTGCGTCGCCCCGACCGCGACGGTCCACCCGCCCAGCGTGGGGTTGCGGTTGTCGGTGACGGTCACCGTGGGCAGGGCGCCCGTGGCGAACCCGGTCGACGCCGCGTCGAAGCTGCCGCTCCCGAGCGTGTGCGTGGCCGGGTCGGCGACCGGGTCGCTCACGCTGAGCGTGCCGCTGGACGTGACCGCGAACGTCACGGTGGTGCTGTCGACGGCGCGAGACGCCCCGCTCGCTAGCCTCGATCGACACGGGGCGGCGACGGCGCCCACGGTCAGGAGCGCGCACGATGGGAGACACGTCCCTCGAACGGCCGGCGGACGTGGTCGATCCCACCGACCGGTCCCTGTACGTCGACACGGCCGGGGCCGGGTACGACCCGCTGTCGGGTCCACGCCGGCACCGGGACAGCTTGGGCCGGGAGGTCGCCCCCGACCTGGTCGCCCTCATCGGCGACACGCCGCTGGTCGCCCTCGACCGGCTCGCGCGTGACGTGGCCCCCACCGTCGTCGCCAAGCTGGAGTTCCTCAACCCCGGCGGGTCGGTGAAGGACCGCATCGGCATCGCGATGATCGAGGCGGCCGAGGCCGGCGGCCTGCTCAAGCCCGGAGGGACGATCGTGGAGCCGACCTCCGGCAACACCGGTGTCGGGCTGGCGATCGCCGCGGCGCACCGGGGGTACCGCTGCATCTTCGTGATGCCCGACAAGATGTCGCAGGAGAAGATCAGCCTGCTGCGGGCCTACGGCGCCGAAGTCGTGGTCTGCCCCACCGCGGTGGAGCCCGACGACCCGCGGTCGTACTACTCCGTGTCCGACCGCATCGCCCGTGAGACCCCGGGCGCGTTCAAGACCAACCAGTACTTCAACCAGGCCAACCCGGTGGCGCACGAGCTGTCGACCGGTCCAGAGCTGTGGCGCCAGACGAACGGCCTGATCGACGTGTTCGTCGCCGGGATCGGGACGGGCGGGACGATCACCGGCGTGGGTCGCTACCTCAAGCAGCGCAAACCCGACGTTCAGGTGGTCGGTGCCGACCCGGAAGGGTCGGTCTACACCGGCGAGGCGCACCCGTACCTGGTCGAGGGCATCGGCGAGGACTTCTGGCCCGAGACGTTCGACGCCGGCGTGGTCGACCGGTACGTGCGGGTGTCCGACCGCGATTCGTTCCGCATGGCGCGCCGCTGCACCCGCGAGGAGGGCGTCCTGGTCGGTGGGTCGGGGGGGACGGCGCTGGTCGCGGCGCTGGACGTCGCGCGCGAGCGAGAACCCGGCGACACGGTGGTGGTGCTCCTCCCCGACTCGGGTCGCAACTACCTCTCCAAGGTCTACGACGACCACTGGATGGCCGAGCACGGCTTCCTGGACCGCGAGGGCGGTCGGGTCTCGGTCGGCGAGGTGGTGCGGTCCAAGACCGATGACATCCCCACGCTGATCCACTGCCATCCCTACGAGACCGTGGCGCAGGCGATCGCACTGCTGAAGGAGTTCGGCGTGAGCCAGATACCGGTGTTCCGCGAAGGAGAGCACGAACCGACGGTCGCCGGCGTCATCGGCTCGATCCGCGAGAACGCTGTCCTCGACGCCGTCCTGCAGGACGCGCGCGCGATGCAGAAACCGGTGATCGAGGTCTTGCAACCTCCCCTCCCGGTGGTCGAGGTCGACGCCTCGCTCGATGACGTGTTCAGCGACCTCGCGGCCGGCAGCCCTGCCGTGGTGGTGATCGATGGCGAGCGACCGATCGGGGTGCTCACCCGCGCGGACCTGCTGTCGTTCCTGGCCACCCAGCGCTGAACGGACAACCGCGGCGGGCGGATCCGGGGCGTAGGGTCGCGGCGGCGGAGGTGGTAGCAGCGGAGGCGGTAGGGCATGGACGCACTCGACTTCATCCAACAGGACCACGATCGTTTCCGGGCGCTGCTCGACCGCTACGAGGAGATCGACCCCGACGACCACGCCACCAAGCAGGAGGTGATCGACGAGCTGATCGCCGCGGTGGTGCGCCACTCAGCCATGGAGGAGGAGGCCTTCTACCCCGTGGTGATGCGCGAAGTGCCACAGGCCGAGGACGACATCCGCGAGGAGATCGAGGAGCACCACGTCATCGAGGTCGTGATGGCCGAGCTGGACGACCTCGACGCGACGCACGAGCAGTTCGACGCCAAGGTCGAGGTCCTCGCCGAGAACCTCCTGCACCACCTGTACGAGGAGGAAGACGAGCTGTTCCCGCGGGTCCGCTCCGCGTTCGACGACGACGCCCTCGCACGGCTCCTCGACGCCTTGCGGACGGCCAAGCAACGGGCGCCTTCGCGGCCCGATCCCGACCGGGTCGGCGGCTGACAGCGGATGCAGTTCGAGACCTGCGCCATCCACGTCGGCCAGCAACCCGAGCCGACCACCGGGGCGGTGATCGTCCCGATCTTCCAGACGTCCACGTTCGCGCAAGAGGCCGTGGGGCAGCATCGCGGGTACGACTACGCCCGCACGGGCAACCCCACGCGGACGGCTCTCCAGGAGTGTCTGGCGAGCTTGGAAGGCACCGAACGCTGTGTCGCGTTCGCCTCGGGGATGGCGGCGACCGACGCGGTGCTGCGGCGCCTCGACCCCGGCGACCACCTGATCCTCCCCGACGACGTGTACGGCGGGACCTGGCGGCTGGTCGCACAGGTCCTGGCGCGGACCGGTGTCTCCTACACCGCCGTGGACGTCACCGACCTCGACGCGGTCGGCGCCGCGTTCACCGACCGCACGCGCCTGGTGTGGGCCGAGACCCCCTCCAACCCCCTGCTGAAGATCAGCGACGTCGCCGCGCTGGCCGACCTCGCCCATCGCCACGGCGCGGAACTCGTGGTCGACAACACCTTCGCCACGCCGTACCTGCAGCGGCCCGCGGAGCTCGGGGCGGACGTGGTGGTGCACTCGACGACGAAGTACATCGGGGGACACTCCGACGTGGTGGGCGGGGCGGTGTGTACCGATGCCGACACCGCCTCTGAGATCGCCTTCCTGCAGAACGCGGCCGGGGCGGTGCCCGGCCCCTTCGACTGCTTCCTCACCCTGCGTGGCGCGAAGACGCTGGCGCTGCGCATGCAACGCCACTGCGCCAACGCCCGGGTGATCGCAGACCTCCTCGCCGCTCACCCCAAGGTCCGGCGCACCTACTACCCCGGCCTCGCGAGCCACCCGGGTCACCACGTCGCCGCCCGCCAGATGCGCGACTTCGGTGGGATGATCTCCTTCCAGGTCCACGGCGGCGCGGACGAGGCCAGGCGGGTCGCCGGCTCGACCCGGCTGTTCTTCCTCGCGGAGTCCCTGGGAGGCGTCGAGAGTCTGATCGAACATCCCGGCGTGATGACCCACGCGTCCGTCGCCGGCTCGCCGCTGGAGGCCCCCGACGACCTGCTCCGCCTGTCCGTCGGGATCGAACACGTCGACGACCTGTGCGCCGACCTCGCCGAGGCGCTGGGCTGAGGCGGACCCTGTCGGGTCGGTCCCCGTCGGGCCCGACCGGTCGTTGACCGCAGGAGGCGGTCGGAACCTGGGTTACCGTTCGTAGCGACCCGTCGACGGAAGGCCGGATGTGCTCAGCTGGCGCCACGGTGTGCGCCGCTGGGCGGCGGTGGTCGCCGCCGCGATGATCGCCTCGGCCTGTGGCGAGGTCGTCACGCTCGAACCCCCCCGGATCGATGACGCGCTCCGCCGTCCGCCCGAGCAGTCGCACGTGTACGACGCCGCCGGCAACCACCTGGCGGTCCTGCGCACCGAGTTCCGCGAGCGCGTCACGCTCGACCGCATCCCCGACGTCCTCCGCGATGCGGTGGTCGTGGCCGAGGACAAGCGGTTCTGGGTCCACGCCGGCGTCGACGCGCGTGCGGTCGCCCGCGCCGCGCTGCACAACGTCGGCGAAGGTGAGGTCGAGCAGGGTGGGTCGACGATCACCCAGCAGCTGGTCAAGAACCTGTACCTGCCCGACGCGCCCCGCAACATCCGGACCAAGGCGCGCGAGGCGTTGCTGGCTCGCGACCTGGAACGGAAGTGGTCCAAGGATCGGATCCTCGAGGAGTACCTCAACACCGTGTACTTCGGCAACGGGGCGTTCGGGGTGCAGGCGGCCACCTCCACCTACTGGCGGAAGGACGTCTCGGAGGTGACCCTGCCGGAGGCAGCGCTGCTGGCCGCAGTGATCCGCGCACCCGAGACGTTGAACCCGTCCGAAGCGCCGGAGGCAGCCACGGCCCGCCGTGACCGGGTCCTCCGGGCCATGCGGGAGGAGGGCCTGATCGGCGCCGACGACATCGAGGCAGCCCTGTCCACGCCGGTGCAGGTGCAGCCGCGGCCAGCGTCGCCCGCCACCGTCCAGCCGTACTGGGTCGACTTCGTGGTCCGCACGTTGCGACGCGAACCCACCTTCGGGTCCAGCGAGGCGGAGCGGGCAGCGCTGTTGTACGGCGGGGGTTTGCGCATCCACACGACGTTGGATCCGGTGATGCAGGCCGAGGCGGAGGCATCGACCCGCCGCTTCTTCGCGGACGCGGGCGACCCGGAGGTCGCCCTGGTCGCGATCGAGCCGGATACCGGCGCGATCCGTGCCTCCGTCGGAGGCCGTGATTACCACACGAGCCAGTTCGACCTCGCGACGTTGGGCCGACGCCAGCCCGGCTCGACGTTCAAGGTGTTCGTGTTGGTCGCTGCGCTCACCGCCGGGTACCGGCCGACGACGATCGTCAACGGCGACCAGGGCGTCTTCCGGATCAACGAGGGTCCCACCGACCAGGACCGGTGGCCGGTCCGCAACTACGACCGGGTGGACTACGGGCCCATCACCCTCGACCAGGCCACCCGTTCGTCGGTGAACGCGGCGTACGCCCGCATCGCGCTGGACATCGGCATCGGCCGTGTCGTGGCGGCGGCGCGTGCGCTCGGCGTCACGTCGCCCCTGGGCACCAACCCGGCCATCGCCCTGGGTGGCACCGAGGTCGGCGTGTCGCCGCTGGAGATGGCCGCCTCGTACGCCACGCTCGCCAACCTCGGGATGCGCGTCCCGGCCTCCCCGATCGACCGCGTCGAGGACGCCAACGGCAACGTGATCTGGCGACCGGACCGCACGCCACGCCGCGTGATCGATCCCGGGGTCGCCTGGCTGGCCACGCAGATGCTGCGGGCGGTGGTCGAGGACGGCACCGGCGTGCGGGCCCGGCTCCCCGGCTGGGAGGTCGCCGGCAAGACCGGAACGACCAGCCGGTACACCGACGCGTGGTTCGTGGGGTACACCGCCGAGCTGGCTACCGCGGTGTGGATGGGGTACCCCAACGAGCCGAGCCGCCGGCCGTTGCGCCACATCGACGGCGAAGCCGTGGTCACCGGTGGAAGCTGGCCGGCCCGGATCTGGCGCGCGTTCATGGAGCAGGCACTAGCGGGGATGACCCCGACCGGGTTCGTCCTCCCCGACGAGTACCAGGTCGTGGTCGAGATCGACCCTGAGACGGGCCTGCGCGCAGCACCGTGGTGTCCGGGAGAGATCCGCAAGATGCCGCGGATCCTGGTGCCGACCGGCACCTGCCCGTCACCGCCTCCCCCGCCGCCACCGCCACCAGCTCCGACGGGATCCGAGCCGGGCGCTCCCCCCGACGGCGGAGAGACGACCGGCTCGGACAGCCCACAGGCGACGCAGAGCCCGTCGCAGGGTTCGACCGCTCCTGCCGTGGGCGAGTCGACCCCGCCTCCGGCCGGTGGCACGACCCAGCCTGCGGCCGGCGCCACGACCCAGTCCCCGGCCGGGGACACGACCCAGACGCCAACCGCAGGGTCGGCCGAGAGCCCGTCGGCCGGTTCCTCCAGCCCGGCCGGAGTCAGCGCGACGTCGGGGACGCAGACGCCGTCGCCCGGCTCGACGACCGGGTCACCGAGCCCGGCGCCGACCGGTTCAGCGTGACCAGCGATCCCACGCGGCCGTGCGCTTCCGGCGTCGCGGACGGACACGGCGGGGTGTCGCAAGCCCTTGTCCCTGGCGCGAGGTGTGACTAGAGTCCCGGGCCGAGCTTCGAGAAACCTTTCACAAGCGCGGGCCGTCCCGCCTAAGCCGCCCCTCTACGCGGAGGCCGACGATGGATTGGCGCACCCAAGCAGCCTGCATGGACCAGGATCCCGAGTTGTTCTTCCCGGTCGGGACGACGGGACCTGCGGTCGACCAGGCGGCGACAGCCAAACAGGTGTGCGCCCGGTGCGAGGTCCGCGAACCGTGTCTCGAGTTCGCCCTCAGCACCAACCAGGACGCGGGCGTCTGGGGTGGCTTGACCGAGGAGGAGCGGCGGACGGTGAAGCGACAGCGCCAGCGTCAGCGCCGCCGCATCGCCAGCTGACGTGCGACCGCCGCTGCGTTCATCCGCGCGACCGGCGTGACGGTGGCCGCCATGCGTCCACGGACACGTCTGACCGCCCCGCCCCGGCAGCAGCCACAACCGGTGGCGCACGGTCGCGGCGATGAGTTGTACGGCCCCACGTTCGCCGTTCCGCACGAGCCGACGATCCGCAGCCGCTGGCGGTGGCCGGTGCTGATCGTCGCGGTGATCGCGATAGCCGGCTTGGTCGCCTTTGCGGTCGTGCGCGCCTCGTCGGCCGGTCGAACCTCGGATCCCTCGTTGGAACGCAGCGACCCGGCCGCCTCCGCGGCGCCGGACAGGTTCTAGACGACAGCGGCCCCGGCACCGGGCAGGGGCAGCTCGGCGATGCAGGTCGTGCCCCCGTCAGGGCTCGTGCGGCCGACGTCCAGCCGCCCGCCCAGCTCTGTCACCAGCAGCGTGTTCGCGATCTGCAGGCCCAGGTTGGCATCGCTCTCCAACCGCCAGCCCTCGTCGACCCCGACCCCGTTGTCGCACACCGTGAGTCGCAGGCTGGCCTGCCTCCGGTGCAGCACCACCTCGACGTCTCCGCCGCCGCTGCCGTCCGGGAAGCCGTGCTCGAGGCTGTTCTGCACCAGCTCCGACAGGACCAGCGCCAGCGGTGTGGCCACCTCTGCGGGAAGTTCCCCCGCCGAGCCGATCAGGGACATCTTGACGCGACGGTCCGGGTCGGCCAGCCCCGACGCGAGCATGTCCATCAGCGGCTGGGCCACCTTGTCGAACGAGACCCGCTGGCGGCTCTCCTGCGACAGGGTCTCGTGGACCAGCGCGATCGACGAGATACGACGCACGGACTCGCCCAACGCTTCCCGGCCCTCTTCGCTGGCGAGTCGGCGCGACTGCAGCCGGAGCAAGGACGCCACCGTCTGGAGGTTGTTCTTCACGCGGTGGTGGATCTCGCGGATCGTCGCGTCCTTGTACAGCAGCAGACGCTCGTGGCGGCGCAGCTCGGTGACCTCCCGCATGATCATCAGCCCGCCGAGCACGTCGGTCCCACGCACGAGCGGGATCAGACGGCGCAGCACCACCGCCCCGCGGGCCTCCACCTCGCTCTCTAGGGGCTCGCCGTCGGCCAGCGCCTCGCTGACCGCCTCGTCGTCGAGGTCGAACTCAGCGAGGCGGCGCCCCACGATGTTGTCGACCACGCCTAGGCGGCGGTAGGCGCTGATCGCGTTGGGGCTGGCGTAGACGACCATGCCGGCCGGGTTCACACGCATGAGGCCGTCGCCGACTCTGGGTGCCAGCTCCCGCTCGTGGTCCTCGCTCGGGAACGGGAAGTGGCCCTCGGCCAGCATCTGTGCGAGCTCGCCGGCCGTCTGCAGGTAGGTCAGCTCCAGCTGCGACGGCGAGCGCACCATCGACAGGTTCGCTTCGCGCGTGACGACGGCGAGGACCTCACCGTCGAGGCACACGGGGATGGCCTCTTCGCGGACGGGGACGCCGGTGGACCAGTCGGGGTCGCCGTCGCGGACGATGCGCCTGTCCTTGAAGCAGCGCATGACGGTGGGGCGCTGCCCGGGCAGGAAGGCGCGACCCACGAGGTCCTCGTGGTACAAGGTCTGGGCGGTGTAGGGCCGCATCTGGGAAACGACGATCAGCTGCTCGTCGGGCGTCCGGCAGAACAGCAGCAGGTCCGCGAACGACAGATCGGCGAGGATCTGCCAGTCCGAGACGAGGGCCTGCAGGTGATCCAGCGCAGCGTCGGACAGCCCCGCGCGGACCTTGACCAGCTCAGGGAGTGACGACATCTAGCTGTTCAGCAGCTTCTGCAGGTGCTCGAGCGGGACGACTTCGCGGATCCGGTCGAAGGCGCGCTGTTCGATCTCCTTGGCCTCCTGCACGGTGAGGCCGAGGCCGCGGGCGGTGTCGGCGAGGTTGCGAGGGTGGCCGTCCACGAGCCCCATGCGCAGCTCGACGACGCGGCGCTCCACCTCGGGCAGGCGACGCATCACCTGCTCCAGTGGACGTGCGAGTTCGCGCACGCGGTCGTCACCGACGGGACGGCGTGGGTCGCGACGGCGTCTTCCGGATCCAGGGGACGACATGATCGTTCGAGCCTACAGGACGTCGCGGCCGCCCCGGCCGGGGTCACGATCGTGTCGCCCCGGGCAGACGTTCAGTCAGACGAGCGGGGCGCGCGCCACAGGCCGTAACCGCTCATGCCCACCAACCCGCCGGTGGCGGCCAACTGCCCGTACCACCACCCGGCCAGCTCGTGGTGCCCGGTCGCCGGGCATGCCAGGGTGGCGCCGAGCAGCAGCAGCGCCGCGCCGAAGGAGGCAGCGAACCCGATCCGTCGGCGGCTGCCGAGCCCAGCGGCAGTGGCGAACAGCCCGCCGAACAGGACGGTCGCGATCAACGCGTCGACCGCGCTGGGGATCGCGGCCGGATCGTCGGCTCCCGGCTCGAGCGCCACGGCCACGCTCAACAGCGCCGCCCAGGCCAGCGCCGCGGCGACGCACCACGCCTGGGGGATGCGATCGTGGAGGCGGTCGCGCAGACGCCGCGGTGGGATGACACGGCGGGCCTCACGGGTGTCGAGGGGACGTGCGGCGACGGTCATCGGTTCCTCCTCCACGCAGGTGTCCTGGAGTCGACTGTATCGTTCGCGCGCGGGCGGAGGGAGGTGCTCTGGGTGCCCTTCACCGTGGTGGTCCTCGTCGTCGCGATCGCGACCGCTGTCGCCCGGGGTGGGCGACTGCACCGCGTCGCGGAAGCCGACCTGCGCTGGAACTGGCTGCTGTTCCCCGGGTTGGGTCTGCAGGTCGCCGTCGAGGTGTTCGGTGCGTCGGGAACACACGGTTGGGCGTCAACCGCGACGGTGCTGACCAGTCAAGCGCTGGTCGTGGGATGGATCACCGCGAACCGCTACCGCCCAGGGATGCCTCTGATCTTCCTCGGGTTGGTCGCCAACGCGGTTGTGATCGCCGCGAACGGCGCGATGCCGGTCGATCCGGACGCGATGGCAGCGGCGGGACTCGGCGGGGGGCGTTCGCTCGCCGGGAAGCACCAGCTGCTGACCGACACGGCGCGGTTGCGGTGGCTCGCGGACATCGTCCCGGTGGCAGCGCTACGCACGGTGATCTCGGTCGGCGACATCGCGTTGGCGGCCGGGCTGATCCCGCTCGTCCACGACCTGATGACCTACCGTTCACCAGTCGAGCGACGTGGGGGGCCGCGGCCGTCGGCGGTGGGCGATGGCGGCGCCGCCGGCCCGGCGGTGAGGAACCGCTGACCGCCGGCTGTCCCGGTCAGCGGTCCAGGAGGATCCCCTCCTGGCGGAGCACGTCGACGAGCGTGTCGGGGGGCGTGCCCATGATCACCGCGAGCGCCCGTAGGTCGTCCGCGCGGACCGACAGGATCTGGCGGTTGAAGTCGCCTCGTTCCACCTGGATCGATTCGCAGTACCTGCGCACACCGGACCAGCGCTCTGAGGTGTCGAGCTTGGACAGGTCGATCACCATCGCCTGCGCGTGCTCGACGGGGCGGGGCGCATCCTCCTGCGGCAGCACCTCGGTGGGAGACACCCCGTAGAACTCGGCGAGCTCGCACAGTCGGGCGGCGCTGATGTTGCGATCGCCGCGCTCGTACGACCCGACCACGGCGGCCTTCCACTTGCCTCCCGAGCGCCGCTCGACGTCCTGGAGGGACAGCCCCTGCTGCATCCGGATCCGGCGAAGCCGGGTCCCGACCTCCTCGGCGTACGACGCCACGGCGCGCTCCTCACCGCCAGACCGCTTGGCCGTCACACAGCGTAACCGTCCGGATCGCACGCGGCGGGTCGCGCGGACAGCGGATGACTGCTGCGGGGGCCGGCCACCACCCGCCGCCAAGAGTGGTCAGGCCGGCGTCGCGTCCGCCACGCCGTGCAGGGTCGCCGCCAGCCCCTCCTCCAGCGTGGTCCACGGCTTCCATCCCAGGCCCTGGGCGGCCTTGCGGCAGTCCAGCGCGCTGTGTCGGAGCTCACCGGGGCGTTGCGGGGCGTGGACGGGATCGTGGGGGTAGTCGGTCGCGGCGGCCAGCGCACGGAACAGTTGGTTGACGCTGGTGCGCTCCCCGGTTCCGATGTTGAACCGCGCGTCGTCGCCCCGCTCCATCGCCAGGGCGAAGGCGTGGACGACATCGTCAACGTAGACGAAATCGCGGGTCTGCTCGCCGTCGCCGTAGATCACGGTCGGCTGACCGGCGAGGATCTGATCGGTGAAGATCGCCACGACCCCGGCTTCCCCGTAGGGGTCCTGGCGGGGGCCGTAGACGTTGGATAGCGCCAGCGACGTCCAGGCGAGCCCGTACAGCTCACGGTAGGTGCGCAGGTACTCCTCGGCGGAGCGCTTGCTGGCCCCGTACGGGGAGTGCGCGTACCCCGGGTGGTCCTCACCGATCGGCAGCTCCTCCTCCGGCGGTTCCCCGTAGATGCACCCGCCCGACGTGGCGAACACCACCTTCCGGGTGCCGTGGCGGCGGGCGGCCTCGAGCACCTCGATCGTGCCCAGGATGTTGACCCGTGCGTCGCGCTGGGGGTCGGCGACGCTGGCGCGGACGTTCATCTGGGCCGCCAGGTGCATGATCAGGTCGGGGCGGTGCTTGTCCACCACCGCCTCCAACGCGCCGGACGTGATGTCCAGCCGCTGGAACTCGAAGCGGCCCCCGCCGTGAGCACGCGCGGCCGCCAGGTTCGCCAGCCGACCGGTTGACAGGTCGTCCACGACGACCACATGGCGGCCCTCCGCCAGGAGTCGGTCGACCAGGTTCGACCCGATGAAGCCAGCCCCACCGGTCACCAGGATCGTGTCGTCGCGGGTAGGGGCGTCCACACACAGCCCTCTCGCCGTCCGGCCCGCAGCCACGCGGAGCCAGCGATGCTACCGGCCCCGCTTCAGGCTTCTGCGGCAGCCTCGCGCAGGACGGCGGTCTCGCGGCAGCGCACCCGGACCCTCTCCAACAGCCCAGCGGGGGCGGTCTCGGCGGCGCGGGTGCGGATCACCTCACGAAGATGACGCTCGAACTCAGCACGATCCCCGCACGGGAAGCACCGAGCCAGGTGCATCGAGATCTCGGCGATCTGCGCGTCGTCCAGTTCACCGTCGAGGTAGCTCTCGAGGCGCTCGAGCGCTTCGGGACAGTCGACCCTCATGCTGCCGTCACTGCCACGTCCTGCGTCGCTCACGGTCGGTCCCCCGGCGATGTCATCGTCCTCGGTCAGACACGTTCGGCGGCATCCCGTCCCAGGATCCCGCGCTCACGCGCGTACTCGGCCAACGCCTTCTCGAGCTGTTTCCTTCCCCGGTGCAGACGCGACATCACCGTGCCGACCGGCGTATCCATGATGTCGGCGATCTCCTTGTACGAGAAGCCCTCCACGTCGGCGAGGTACACCGCCATGCGGAACTGCTCGGGGAGGTCGGCGAGGGCCTGCTTCACCTCATCGGCGGTGATGACGTCGAGGACCTCGTGCTCCGCGGAAGCGCCCGCCCCGGCGAGCCAGTCGTACAGCGAGAACTCCCCGACATCCTCCTGGGGGTACTCGTCGGGACGCCGTTGCTGCTTGCGGTACTGGTTGATGTAGGTGTTGGTCAGGATGCGGTACAGCCAGGCGCGCAGGTTCGTTCCCTGTTCGTACTGGTGGAACTTGTCGTAGGCCTTCGCGAAGGTCTCCTGCACCAGATCCTCGGCGTCGGCGGGGTTGCGCGTGTAGCGCAGGGCTGCGCCGTACAGCCGATCGAGGTACGGAAGCGCCTGCTCCTCGAACAGCCGCTGTCGCGCTCGCTCGGTGAGCTCCTGGCGGACGGGGCCCTGGTCGCCCGCGCTCGTGCGGTCGCTCATCCATCCTCCACGCGCTCGACAGTGCGTTGGGACCGCGTGCGGCGTGCGTGCGGCCCGACGTACGACGGCCGTTGACGGCGCCTCCGCGTGCTTCGACGTGATCCGACGGCCCAAGATCCAGGATAGCCATAGGCCGCGGAGGGTCGTTCCACATCCCTCCCGTCCGTCGGCTTCCCATGAGCACCCATCCTGAGGTAGAAGTTCATACCACGGATTGCGTGGTGTGAGATGGTTTAACAAGGAACACCGTGCAGCGAACGACCGGACGACGAACGACCGGACGACGAACGACCGGACGACGAGCAACCGACAAGGAACAACCGAGGAGCTCGATGTGGCACACATCGCTTCCCGCGACGCTGATCGACCACGGCCACGCGGCGACCGACGCGCGGCCCGACGCGACGGCCGGTGCGGTCGTCGCGTGACGCGACCTCGCGACCTGTGCGTCGCGCGACCCGGCGGCCCCCTGCCCCCCACCGCCGGAC
>JALYHG010000224.1 GCA_030776725.1 Actinomycetota bacterium | reverse complement strand
CGCTGCCTCTCGGTCAACCCGCCCCACACGCCGAACTCGATCTCGTGACCGATCGCGTACGACAGGCACTCCTGGCGCACGCAACACCGCTCGCAGATCCGCAGCGCCCGACGGCTCTGTTTGGCGCCACGGACGAAGAACACCTCAGGATCGATGTCCCGGCAGCGGGCTCGAACCATCCACTGTGTGCTGGCCACCGCGTCCCTCCCCCCGGCACGCATATGATAACGGACCGTGGCCGAAAGTACACCTATCGTCGCGATGCGGCCCGCCCGAGGTGATCGAGGGCGGAACGATCCGGATCGGACCTCGTGCGCTCCCGGCCGCGGCAACCAGCGTTGGAGCGCGTGCGTAGACTGGCAGGTCGCTCGCGAAGGCTCTCGCGCTACCCCACCAGGAGATCCGTGGCCACCACCGACGCTCTGACGACCGAAGCCGAGATCGCTGCACGCGTCGGGTTGATCGCTGCGGTCGTCGTTGTGGGCGCGATGCTGATCGGTGCGTTCTTCCTGCCGACCGCGATCGCCGTCGACCGCGCCGTGGACCAGGTCGGCAAAACCGTCCTGGACGTGCCCCCTCTCCCGGACGACTTCGATCAACCTCCGACCAACTCGGTGATGCTGGCTGCCGACGGCACGGAGCTCGCCGAGCTCCACGACGAGCAGAACCGGGTCCCCGTCAAGCTGGCCGAGGTGCCCCCGGTCGTGCAGAACGCGGTGCTGGCCACCGAGGACGCCGACTTCTGGAGTCACAACGGCGTCAACCACAAGGCCATCGTCCGCGCTGCGCTGGCCAACATCGAGTCGGGCACGATCCAGCAGGGCGCGTCGACCATCACCCAGCAGCTGGTCCGCAACATCCCCAACATCGGGATCGGGCGGGAGCAGACCTTCGCCCGGAAGCTCACCGAAGCGGTGTGGGCGGTCGACCTCGAGCAGCGCATGCCCAAGGAGGAGATCCTCGAGCGCTACCTCAACACCGTCTACTTCGGGTCGGGGGTGTACGGGATCGGGACCGCCGCCGACCACTACTTCTCCAAGCACGTGAGCCAGCTGAGCCCCTCCGAAGCCGCGCTGCTGGCCGGCCTGATCCGCGCCCCGGAGCACAACAACCCGACCACCAACCCCGACCGGGCGTTGGCCCGCCGCAACATCGTGATCGGGCAGATGGTGGCGCACGGCTTCATCACCGACGCCGAGGCCAAGCTCGCCAGGACCGATCCACTGGGACTCAACGTCTCCCCCGACGCGGGACCGACCCGCCCGTTCTGGGTCGAGTGGGTCAAACGCGTGCTGTACGACCCGTCCAACGACCTGCAACCGGAGTTGCAGGCAGCGCTGGGAGCCGACAAGGACGAGCGGCGGCGGCGGGTGTTCGAGGGCGGTCTGGTGATCCACACCACGCTCGACCGCGCCCGCCAGGACATGGCCGAGGTCACGATCGCCCGCTACCTCGATGACCCGGTCACCGACCCGCTGGCCTCGATCGTCACCGTGCAACCTCCGACCGGCGCGGTCGCGGTGATGGCGGTCGGCCCCAAGCGGTTCGGCGAGTGCCGCGAAGGCCAGCGCATCTGCGAGTTCACCAAGGTGATCCCGGCCGTGCCGGGGTCGGGTGGGTCCAGCCGCCAGCCCGGGTCATCGTTCAAGCCGGTGGTCCACGTCGCCGCTCTGCGCGAGGGCTTCACGCCCGGCTACTCGACCGAGGTCAGCTCCGGGCAGGTCATCCGGGGCTGCCTGAAGCAGGCCGGTGTGCCCTACGAGGTGCGTAACTACGCCGACAGCGGCTCGGGCTACATGAACATGTACGAGGCGACCAAGCGGTCGAACAACGTCTACCACGCCAAGCTCACGCGCGACGTCGGCGTCGAGAACGTGGTGGAGACCGCCAAGCTGCTCGGCATCAAGAACTCGCCCAACCTTGACAGCTTCACCGAGGTGATGTGCTCGATCGGACTGGGCGCGGTGAACGTGTACCCGCTGGAGATTGCGTCGGCGTACGCGACGCTGGCCAACCGCGGCCAGCACTGCCCCCCGTTCATCGTCGCCCGGGTCGAGGACCGCGCCGGGAACCTGATCTACCAGCACAGCCCCAACTGCCAGCCCGTGATCGACCGGGGGATCGCCGACCGGGTCACCGACCTCCTCCAGGCCCCGCCCAGCCCCGGGGGGACCGCCCCGTTCATCCGCGATGTGCTGGGCCGGCCGGTGGCGGGCAAGACCGGGACCAACCAGGACTGGCGCGACGCGTGGTTCATGGGGTACGTGCCCCAGTACGCCACCGCAGCGTGGGTCGGGTACGAGTTCCCGGAGTGCCTGCCGGGGATGGCGACCCAGTGCGGATCACTGTTCAACGTGGAGGCGGCAGGCACGACCTACCGGCGGGTGACCGGCGGGTCCATCCCGGCCAAGATGTGGGGCGACTACATGAAGGCTGCCCTCGCCGACGTCCCGGTCGTCGACTTCCGCGCCCCTCCGCCCATCCCCACGGCCACGGTCCCCAACGTGGTGGGTATGAACCGGGACAGCGCCGTCGCCACGCTCGACATGAAGGGCTTCAAGCCCAGGGCCACGGTCGTCACGCACTGGCAGCCTGCGGGGCAGGTGGTCTCTCAGAACCCGTCGGGCGGGAGCGACGCCTGGGTCGGCAGCATCGTGCAGGTGGAGGTCTCGGACGGGACCGGGCAACCACCGCTGCCCACCGTCCCCGATGTCGTGGGGATGGGTCGGTTCGAAGCCACCGCGATGCTCGAGAACGCCGGGTTCACGGTGCGGGTGCTCGAGCAGGACGTCGCCGACGAGACCAAGCACGCTGTCGTCGTCGAGCAGAGCCCGCCGCCCGGCACCGAGCTCGAGCCAGGGAGCCAGGTGGTGATCGGCGTGGGTCGCTACCAGGCGCCCAGAGCGGGCGACGCAGCGCCCCAGCCGCGCACCCCACCGGGCCAGGCTGGCAGGAACGACGCCGGCCAGGGTGACGGATCCGGTGGCGGCCACCCAGGGCGGGGCAACAGCGGCGACCGCGAGGACGACTGAGTGCGGCTCGGCTTGAGCACGGCCGCTACGACGGTCGCATCGATCGGTGCGGCCTGCGCTGGGTACGCCACGCTGGTTGAGCGGCGCTGGTACCGGGTTCGACGCGACGACCTCGACGGGGCGCTCACGTCCCACGCGCAGCGGCCGCTGCGCCTGCTGCTCGTCGCCGACCTGCACCTGTCGCCCCCGGACCTGCCGTTGCAGATGTTCCTCGCCGGGCTCGACGCGTCCGACATCGACCTGGTGGTGGCCGCCGGCGACCTGGTCGGCGCGCCCGGCGCCGAACACGCCACCGTGGCGGCGCTGGCGCCCCTGACGGAAGGCGGCGTGCCGGGTGTCGCGGTGCTCGGCGCCAACGACCTGTACGGCCCGGTGCCCAAGAACCCCCTGTCGTACCTGACCCACCCCGACCGCCGTGAGTTCGGTGCGCGGTTGAACACCGACGCGCTCCGCGACGGGCTGCACACCACCGGGTGGACGACGCTGGTCGACGAACGCGCCACGATCACCACCGCGGCCGGTCCGGTCGAGGTCGTCGGGCTGCTCGACCCTCACCTGCCGTCGTCGCGGCTCCCGCCGCGGACGACGATCGCGGCCCGCGACCCGGAGGCGGTCGCCAGGCTCGGGATCGTCCACGCCCCGTACACCAGCGCGCTGGACCTGCTCACGAGCGCCGGGTACGCGGTGATCCTGGCCGGCCACACCCACGGCGGCCAGGTCCGCGTCCCGGGGATCGGGGCGGTGGTGACCAACTGCGACCTGCCCAACCACCAGGCCCGCGGCACGTCACGTTGGCCCGGCCCCGAGGGTCGCAACGCCTGGTTGCACGTCACCGCGGGAGTCGGCCAGTCGCGCTACGCCCCGTTCCGGTTCGGGTGCCGTCCGGAGGTCAGCGTCCTCGAGCTGCACCGTTGAGCCCTGCCGCGGCCGAGTGCGCCGCCGCGTGACCGCGGTATCCTCGCCGGGCACGGCTGAACAGCCTTCGGGATGTAGCGCAGCTTGGTTAGCGCGCCACGTTCGGGACGTGGAGGTCGCCGGTTCGAATCCGGCCATCCCGACCACTGGGCTTGCTGTGAGGCCTACCTGGGCCAGCCACGAAGCCCACAAAGCCGAGGTGTGCATCGTCCCCGACTGGCTCGATGAGAACACCGCCCGACTGCACGCCTGAACAGGGGCGGCGCGCAGCTGGCCGGACTCACTCAGGAGCAGGCCGGACACCTCGGCGGTCCTGTCGCCAGCCCCGACAACGCCAGGACCACCGCTACTGACACCGGCGCCGCGCATCCGTGCCGACCCGGGGGAGACGACACCTGTGGGATCCCGTTACGACGTCGCGATCGTGGGCGGCGGGATCGTCGGACTGGCGACCGCGTACTCCATCGCCCGTCGCGCACCAGCAACGCGGATCGTTGTCGTCGAGAAGGAAGCCGAACTGGCCTCCCACCAGACAGGGCGCAACTCCGGTGTCGTCCACGCCGGCATCTACTACGCCCCTGGCACCATGAAGGCCCGCCTGGCCCTGGCGGGACGGCGCCGGCTCGAACGGTTCGCGCAAGCGCACGACATCCCGTACGAACGGGTGGGCAAGGTGGTGGTCGCCACGCGGCCGGAGGAGGTGCCCCGGCTCCGTGGCCTCCATGACCGGGCAGTGGCCAACGGCGTGGAGGGGTTACGCAAGATTGACCGCGACGAACTTCTCCAGATCGAGCCCCACGTCGAGGGCGTTGCCGCATTGCACTCGCCTTCGACCGCGATCACCGACTTCCGGCAGGTCGCGCTGGCGCTGGCCCGCGAGGTCGAGCGCCGCGGTGGGGACGTACTCGTCGAACATGAGGTGATCGATCTGCGTACCGGTCGTGACGGTGCCGGAGAGCTGCTCACCCGCCAGGGTGTCATCGCGGCTAGAGCCGTCGTGACCTGTGCGGGCCTCCACTCGGACCGCCTGGCTGCATCGACCGGCGGTTCACGTGACCTTCGGATCGTGCCGTTCCGGGGTCGCTACCTGCGGCTGCGACCATCAGCGCGTGCGCTGGTCCGGGGCAACATCTACCCGGTGCCGGACCCGCGGTTGCCGTTCCTGGGCGTGCACTTCACCCCGCGCATCGACGGCGAGGTGCTGTTGGGACCCAACGCGGTACTGGCGCTGCACCGCGAGGGCTACGGACGTGACGACCGGTTCCGCTGGTGCGATGTACGGGAGACGTTCGGGTACGTGGGTTTCTGGAGGCTGGCGTCCCGCCACGTTGTGTCGGGCGTCCGCGAGCTCTGGCGTGATCGCGTCCACCGCAGCTTCATCCGAGAGGCCCAGCGCTTCGTTCCCGAGCTGCGCGACGAGGACGTCGAGGATGGCGATTGCGGCATCCGGGCACAGGCGGTTGCCAGCGACGGGTCGCTGGTTGACGATTTCGCGATCGAGTCCCACGGTCCCTTCGTTCACGTCCGAAACGCTCCCAGCCCGGCGGCCACGGCCTCACTCGCGATCGGTGACGCCATCGCCGCTCGCGCGCTGAGGGATCAGCTGACAGCGTGATCTCGGGCGCGGGGACGGCGGCAGCGCCCCGGCAGCCTGCCCTGAGCCCTCGCCTCCCACATGCCACCCGCCGGCTCTCCGCGACGACCGCCACGCTGCTCCGGGGCGCTACCGTGACACAGACGCCTCCTCCAAGCCGACTGGGTCACGCAGCGCATCGAGACAAGCCGCGACCGCTCGGGCGGCACCCAGGACGGATACCGGTCGAACCGCGACCGAGAGTCGCTCACTCGCGTAGGCACTCCGCGAACCACCCGGCGGTCCGGCGGAGACCCTCCCGTAGATCGATCTTCGGCGTCCAGCCCAGCACCTGTCGTGCCAGCGTGATGTCCGGTCTCCGCTGGGTGGGGTCGTCCTGCGGGAGCGGTTCGTAGGTGATCTCCGAGCGGGAACCGGTCACCTCCAGGACGATGTCGGCCAGCTCGCGCACCGTGAACTCCGACGGGTTGCCGATGTTGACCGGACCGACGTAGTCCGAGTCGAGCAGCGCGAGCAAGGCGCGAACCTGGTCGTCGACGTAGCAGAAGCTGCGGGTCTGTGTCCCGTCGCCGTACACGGTGAGAGGCTTGCCCTGCAGAGCTTGGACCAGGAAGTTCGAGATGACGCGTCCGTCGTCGGGGCGCATCGACGGACCGTACGTGTTGAAGATGCGGGCGATCCGCACGTCGACGCCGTGGTAGCGGTGGTAGGCCATCGCCATGGCCTCGGCGAAACGCTTGGCCTCGTCGTACACGCCCCGGGGTCCCACCGGATTGACGTGCCCCCAGTACGACTCGGGCTGGGGACTGAGCTGTGGGTCGCCGTACACCTCGCTGGTCGAGGCCAGCAGGTACCGCGCGTGTTTCTCCTTGGCCAGACCCAGCGTCTTGTGAGTCCCGAGGCTGCCGACCTTCAAGGTCTGGATCGGCATCTCGAGGTAATCCTTGGGCGACGCCGGGCTGGCGAAGTGCAGGATCGCATCGACCGGGCCGGGCACCCAGACGTACTCGGACACGTCGTGCTTCACGAACACGAAGCGGTCGTGACCGTAGAGGTCGGCGAGGTTCTCCAGCGCGCCGGTGGAGAGGTTGTCGATGGCGACGACCTCGTCACCGCGGCCGATCAGCGCCCGGCACAGGTGCGACCCGAGGAACCCGGTGGCGCCGGTGACCACGACGCGGCTCACGCGGGCTCCGGCGTCGGCTCCGCGGTGGGACGGCCGATCCCGTGGTACTGCAGCCCGGCGGCGCGCATCGCGTGGGGGTCGAAGACATTGCGTCCGTCGATCACGATCGGGTAGCCCAGCACCGCGGCGAGTTGCTCACCGCGGAGCGCAGCGATCTCGTCCCACTCGGTGCATACCACGGCAGCATGGGCGTCGCGGCATGCGGCCAACGGGTCGTCGACGCACTCGACATCGGGTAGTCGGGCCTTGACGTGCTCCAGCGCGACCGGGTCGTACACCCGGACCTGTGAGCCATCGGCCAGCAGTTGCTCCGCCAGCCAAAGAGCCGGGGCGTTGCGCAGATCATCGGTGCCCGGCTTGAACGCCGCTCCCAGCAACGTCACGATCTTGCCCTCCAGGTGCCACAGCTCGGCGCGGAGCGTCTCGAAGACGTGTTCACGCATCTCGTTGTTGACGCGACGGACCTCCTCCAGCAGGCGGAAGTCGTACCCGAGGCTGCGCGACAGGTGGATGAAGGCGTCCACGTCCTTGGGGAAACACGACCCGCCGTACCCGAGCCCCGCTCGCAGGAAGTGCGCGCCGATGCGGTGGTCGTAGCCCATCCCTTCGGCGACGACCTCCACGTCGGCACCCACCAAGTCGCAGATGCGCGCGATCGCGTTGACGAACGAGATGCGTGTGGCCAGGAACGCGTTCGACGCGTGCTTGATCAGCTCGGCGGTGACCAGGTCGGTCTCCAGGTACGGACAGTCATGGCGCTCGAGCAGCGGGTCGTAGACCTCGCGCAGGGCCGTGGCAGCACGCTCGGAGTCGGTGCCGACCACCACCCGGTCGGGGTGGAGGGTGTCGTGGACAGCCTGACCTTCGCGCAAGAACTCGGGGTTAGATGCCACATCGATCGAGACGGCGTTGCCGTTGCGTGCCTGCTCGCGGCGGATCACCTGCGTCAGCCGTATCCCGGTGTTGGCCGGGACCGTCGACTTCTCGACCAGGACCAGGTCGTCGTCGGCGTGGTTCGCCGCAGCCTGGCCCGCGCGCTCGACGAAGTTCAGGTTCGGGGCGCCGCCGGGCAGCGACGGCGTCCCCACGCAGACGAACGCCACCGCCACGTCCGCCAGCGCGTCGTCCACGTCGTCGGTGAAGCGCAACCGGCCTTGCGTCCGACCCTCGGTGACGAGCTCGGCCAGTCCCGGTTCGTGGAACGGGACACCGCCCGAGCGCAGCGTCGCGATCTTGTCGGGATCGTCGTCCATCCCGGTGACCTGGTGTCCCCAGCGCGCGAGACACGCCGCGGTCACGAGCCCGACGTGGCCAACTCCGATCACTGCGATACGCAAGGCGATCCCCACCGTTCGGACGCGGCGGCAACGGTACCCGGGACGCCTCCTGGGCGCGCACGTTGGGCAGATCCGCTACGGCTCGCGCCACGGCGCAGCGACATCCGGGTCCGGCGCCCCGTCGATCGACTGGTGGCCGTGCGCGTCACGGTGCGTGTCGACGTAGCCGGGCGGTGGGGGCTCCCCCGGTGACGGTTCGTGCACCAACCCGCCGGCGTGTGCGGGGTCGGCCGGCTGGACCCGCCCGGTGATCAGCAGCTGGACCAGGTCGAGGTCGAGATCGTCGGGAGGAACGGAGCGGACCACAGCCGGGGCTCCCTCGACCGACAGGTCCAGCTGACGCGGTTCACAGGGGTTGCCGCTGGGATCGAGGACGAGACGCACGGTGGGGGCGGCGAGCATGTCCTCGCCGGTGGCCACCACCAGGGCGATCTCGCCGGTCCGGAGCTGCACGAGCGACCCGACCGGGAAGAGGCCCAGCAGGCGGAGGAAGACCCTGACGACTTGCGGGTCGAAGGTCGTCCCGGCCGCGGACGCCAGGATCTGGAGCGCCTGGCGACGTTCCTCGGGCTTGCGGTACGAACGCTTGCTGGTGACCGCGTCGAAGCAGTCGGCGACCGCGATCACTCGAGCCGGCAGGCACGGCAGGGGCCGCCCCGTCAACTCCGGGTAGCCGGACAGGTCGTAGGCGGCGTGGTGCTCGAGCACAGCCGGCGCGGCCGGGTGGTACAGCCCATCGCGGGTCCCGAAAACCAGGCCGGCGCCGACGATGGGGTGGCGTTGCACGATCCGCCACTGTTCCTCCGACAGTGGACCCACGTGGTCGAGGACATCCTGGGGGACGTTCAGCTTCCCGACGTCGTGCAGGAGCGCTCCGATGCCCAGCACCACGACTTGATCGCGTCGCAGCCCGACTGCGTGCCCCAGCGCGATCGTCAGCAGGCACACGTTGACCATGTGGTGGTAGGTGTACTCGTGGTAGGAACGGACACCGGCGAGCAGCAGCGCCTGCGACGGGTCGCGGACCACCTGGATCGCCAGCTGTTCGACGACCTCGGTTGCCTCCTGCAGGTCGATCGGGCGACCTGCAGCCGCCCGGGCGGCGCTCTCACGCAGCAGCGCCAGCCCCAGGGCGTACCCGCGTCGCAGCTCGGTGAGATCCTCGTCTTCGCTGAGGTTGACCTGCGGTTGCAGCCGGTTTAGCGTGATCCCGACGAGCTCGCTGGTGGTGGGCAGCTCCTCGGTCAGGATCCGCACCAACCCGTCGAGCCCGTCGGCGTCCGCGCCTGCGTGCAGCTCGACCGACACCACCCCGGCACGTTCGAAGGCCTCCAACAGGCGGAACAGCCGTAGGGACTCGTGCGGGAGCAGCGTCGCCCCCAGGTAGAAGCTGTGGCGGGTGACGAACAGGACCGGGTCGGCGCCCAGGCGGCGCTGGAGCTCGTGGACCTGCTCGAGCAGGACGCGCGTGGCCTCGCGTCGGTTCGGGTGGCCGGGGTCGTACAGGTGGTAGGTCTGGCGGGTGGAGGACAGGGCGTGCAGGCAGTCCCGTGCGGCCTGCAGGGCCTGTGGCGACGGCTCTGGCGGTCTCACCGCCCTCCCCGACGCGGTCGGCGTTGCTTCAGCAGAGCCGCGGCGCGCCGGCGCAGCCGCCAAGGCAGTCCTGCCCTGCGCGCCGCCAGTGACTTCAGCGTGGCGCGCCCAGCGTCACCGGGGTGACGCGACAGCTCGACCAGCGCCCGTTGACGATCGGCGAGGTCACGCCCGCCGCGGACCACATCGCCGAGCGCAGCCGCTGCCGCCCGTCCGGGCTGGCCCGCCAGCGCCTGGATCGCCGCGGCGCGCACATCGGGGACCGGGTCGGCGGCGAGCCGCCGCAGCTGGCTGACGGCCGTGTCGCCACCCGCGAGCCCGAGCGCGCGGACCACCTCGCGGCGGACGGCCGGCTCCGGGTGGTCGGCCACCTTGACGACGCTCGGGACGATCCCGGACCCGCCGAGCCGGGCCAGGACGGTCACGGCGTTGCGTGCCACGTACCAGCGGTCGTCGCTCAGTCGCTCCTCGACCGCCTCGATCCGAGCGGGTCCCGCGGCGCCGTTGTCACCGGCGACCGCCGCCAGGAGCGCGACGAGTTGTCCGCGCGTGCCCTGGTCCGGTTCTTCGGCGAGCACATCGAACAGCCGGCGGATCGCGGCCGCGCCCAAGGGTTCGACGAGCGGCGCCACGACGTGAGGGCCCTGCTCGCGGGCCCGCTCGACGAGATCGGCGACGAGGTGGTCGTCGAGGACCTGGCCGCGGTGCTGCTCGACCACCGCGGCCAGGTGCGGGTTGGTGCGGCGCACGTCGGCGGTGACCGCCACCAGCTGCTCGACGGCGCGGACGTCGCCGCGACGGATCTCGTCACCCACCGTGACCGACCAAGACCCCAGGACGAGATCCAGGCGGTCGTGGTCGCGCTCCGCCTTCAGGTAGTCGCGCACGGCATCGAGCGCCACGGCGCGGTGATCCTCGGTCGATGCGGGGAAGCCGTCGCAGATCGCCTGCAGATCCGCGTCGACCTGCGCCGCGGCGCCGTGCGCCAGGAGGTCCGAGACGGTCTGGGCGACCGGCTCGGCGGCATCACCCACAGCCGCGGAGACCAGCGTCCCGGCGTCCTCGGCACCAGCCTGGGCGGCGACGACGAGGTCAACGACCTCCGCCTCGTGCACACCGCACTCGACGAGCCGGTGCGCCAGGTCGAGGGGGTCGGGGCCGTCTACCCCGAGCTCGGCCAGGACCCTGGCGACCTCGGCACTCGTCATCGTCCCCAAGAACCCCTGCGCCAACCGGTCGGTGGCGACGCGCCCCATCAGCAACCCCACGAACGTGCGTCGGACACCGGCCGGCAGCTGGCGGACGACGTCATGCAGCCGGATGTAGGGATCGGGCGCGTCGGCGAGCCACGGTGGGAGGTTCTGGATGATGGCGCGGAAGCGCAGGTACAACGCTTCGGCGTCGTCGGCGGGGCGGCCGGTGATCCCGCCGACCAGGAGGCTGGCAGCAAACCCTGTCGGGTCGCGGAGCCGGTTCCACAGCGCCCTCTGGGCGGGAGTGAGGCCACCGTCGTCCTCAGCGGGATCGGGTTCCGCTCCGCGGACGACGATCGAGGTCACCCCGGCACGCCACAGCGCCCACCCCACACCCCCCGCAGCGGCGACCTCGTCCGGTGGTTGGGTCAGCGTGCGGTACAGCGTCGCCAGGTCGTCACGATCGGGGACGGCCCGGATCTCCAGTTCCTCGGCACGGCGTGCGAACAGGGACGCCGCCAGCCGCGCAGCCGTCTCGTGGTCGACGCCGTCGACGCCCAGGAGCTGCTCACCGTGGATCTGGACCGCGACGGGACCGCGACGCAGCGCGCGCTCGGCAGCCACACCGATGCGCTGCACGGCGGCCACGAACGTCGGTTGCTCCATATCGTCGGGGTAGAGCCGGTAGCTGGCCAGGCCCAGCGAGAGTTGCCGCAGCAGTGCGGCCACGTCCGGATCACCGTGAGCGGGCACGTGTGGCCCGTGGTCGTCCTCGTCGGGCACCCTCTGCCCCGTCGCCGTCGTCGCCCGGCCTTCACCGCAGCCGCGGGCTCGGACAGTATCGACCGCGGGGTCGCGGTGTGCCAGCGGGGCGGCGGCAGCCCCGGTCGGGCGCTACAGCGCCCGGGGGTCGTCGTCGCCCCAGACCTCGTGGACCAGGGCGTCGAGTGCGGCCGCCAGCCGCAGCGACGGTTCCGGCTCACCGGGGGTGCTCGACGCCGGCTCGGCGGAGATCGCCCCCCACCGATCCTCGGTCGTGTCCCCGGCGGCGCGCTCGTCGCCGGCCCGGCTGATGTCGTGGCCGGTGTCGTGACCGGCGTCGTGACCGGCGTCGTCGACGGTGTCGTCGACGGTCCGGCGCGTCGAGCCGTCGCTGGTGTCGTGGCCGGTGTCGTCGCCGACGGATCGGGCGGGGGATGCGGTGGTGGACTCGGTCGTCACCCCAGACGCCGGGGGCCGGCCTTGCGGGCCGCGCACCCGGGGGAGCTCGCCGGTCGGGTCGTCGTCGGAGACCGCTGGTGGAGCTGTGACGAAGTACGGCGCGATCGCCGCGATGCTCCGACGGCGTTCCTGCGCCGATGCGTGACCAGCTGGGGCCACGACGCGGTCGGTGGGCTCCGCCGGCTGGGTCGGTCCCGCACGGTCCGGGGGCTCCGGGGGTTGTGGCTCTGCGGGCTGCGGCCGATCGACGGGCTGTGCACCGGGGGCCGGTCGTGCAGCGCCTGGGATCTGCTCGCCATGCTGGGCGCGGCCGCGGTCACGGTCCGGTCCGTGTTCGGGGGTGCGGTCGGGTTGATGGTCCGGGGCGCGGTCGGCCTCACGGTCGGCGGCACGGTTGCGCTCGTGCTGCGGCGTCGCGACGGGCGCGCCGTCCGACGCACGCTCGGGCGCGCCGTCCGGGCCGCCATCGGC